>JAHIVV010000035.1 GCA_018816525.1 Elusimicrobiota bacterium | reverse complement strand
TATTAAGCAGTTCAGTAAAAAAGCTCGGCGCAAAAGGGTGCGCTATTGAATAATTTCTTTTGCAATAATAACCCCTCTGCTCTCCCCCCAAGAACAATATTTTTGAATTTTGAGGCAAAGTATTATTCATAAATTTCACTGCGGGGTAATAATTGAGTTTTCTTGAGAGATAAAAATCCCTGGTTTCAAGCCCCAAGGCTACTTTGAAGGGCTCCGTAACTTCAAAGACCGTAGCAAGCACAATCAAATTTGAAAAGAACATAATAATCAGGAAAACTGCTGCAATAGCTTTGTTCAGGAACTTGTTGCCGGAAACAAAACTGCTTATTCCTTTACCGCAAAGCAGGCATAAAATTGGAATAACCGGTACTAAAAACCTTAATACCTGTTTAGATGAAAACCACAATAAAAAGTACACAACAAAGTAGATGATTAAAGTTATTGTTATTTTATCATATTTTTTTATAAAAAATAAGGTGGGAATAAAACCCAAGAATAGGGTCCAGCCTAAACCCCCTAATACATCAAAGCCGCCCGCAAATCTAGTTCCTTCTGTAACAATCAGGTAGGGGAATTTAACCAAATCTTCAAAATAACCTGTTTGAATACTGTATTGATTAAAAAGCGCAAAATAGCCATTTGTAATTTCTTTTGAAGGTCCAACAACCGTAGTATATACAAGTTTTTGTAAAAAAGGATATAAAGGATCCCCGGTAAAAAACAGATTTTTCAAGCCCCAGGGTAAAAAAACAAGCCCGCTTACGGCAATAAACTTTAATATTTTAACCCACTTTTTTTCTAAAATTAACAAAACAATTATGGCAATGATGCTCATTCCTGCGGTGTATTTTGTGCCAAGGGCCAGTCCGGAAAATATTCCTGCGAGTACAATAAACGAATCATTGTTTGTTTCTGCGTAATTTATATATGAGAGCAATGCCAGCATTGTAAAAAAACACAGACCCATTTCAATGTATGTGCTTGTCCCCAGCAGAATGACGCTTGGTGTGATAAAAAACAACATCAATGCAGTTTTCGTGCTTTTAGGGGTTAAAAAACGCTTCCCTGCTAAAAATATGATAAGGGAGGTTAAAATACACAGGCTGAAACTTATGAGGTTAGGAATAATATCATCGCCAAGCGCCAGTCCGATTGAAAACAGCATTTCTATATTTTCAGGAAAGTTTGAAAAAAAATTGCAATTTATTTTGTTTATTGCATGTTCTCTTAGATAGATATCAGGCAAGGCAAGGTGGTAGACAAGGGAATCATAATAAGTAGGAGGCGCAAAACAAATTAAAAGCCCTATTACGGCAAATATTAGAGCCGGAACAATTAAAAACAAATCATTGGATTTTAATTGTGAATTTAAAAGTGTTGGAATCGATTTGTAAAATCCGGACAGCAGGGTTCTTATCTCTTTTACGGAAACAATTGCAGAAATCAAAACAAAGCTTATTAAGGCGATAGGATAGAAAAGATTTAATAGCCCTAATAGAAGAAAAGAAATTGAGTAAAAGCCTAGACCAATGCCAATAGAAAATATTATTTCTTCATTAGTTTCAGCGTTAATATTCAAGAATTTCATTAGTTTATTGCCAACGCCGAAAGCTGACAAAAACAGAATTAAAACAACAAAGATTTCGAATATTTTTGAATCGAAACCTGTTAAAGGGTAGTTAATCAGGCTGAAAAAAGTGACTCCTGCCAGGAAACAAAAATAAAGCAGCCCTAGTATTAATTTTGATTTAAGAATATTTTGCATTTTTTAATCCCAATCTTATGTAAAAACAGCTTTAAAATTGTTATCAGCGTCTCGATACCGTATTTGGTGCTTCTTGCAAAATTGATTGAGGAAGCTTCCGCAAAATATTTTGAAGGAACCGGGACATCCCCGATTCTAAAACCAAAATAGGCGGCTTGTATGAGCATTTCCTGGTCAAATACAAAATCATCTGAGTTTTTATCCCAGGGGATTGTTTCCAATACCTTCCTGGAGTAAGCCCTAAGCCCGGAATGCCATTCACCTAAATTTTGGCCCAGGATTAGATTTTCAAATATAGTAAGGCCTCTGTTGGCAAAATATTTGTAAATCGGCATTCCGCTTGAGATCGCCTCCTTACGGGTCCTGATTCTATTGCCCAAAACAAAATCACAGATATCATTTTCTATGAAGGCAATCATATGAGGAATGACTTTAGGGTCATACTGGTAGTCCGGGTGAATCATAACTACTATGTCAGCTCCGGCTTTTAAAGCTTCATTATAACACGTTTTTTGATTACCGCCGTAGCCCGTGTTTTTGGCGTGCACAATTGTCTTTAACCCCAATTTCTGCGCAATAGTTACAGTTTTATCCTTCGAGCAGTCATCAACAAGGATAATTTCATCCGCAATACCTGCCGGTATGGCTTTTACAGTCTGTTCAAGGGTTTTCTCAGCATTGTATGCCGGCATTACAATAATTGTTTTAAGTTTTTTCTGGCTCATTGTTTCCCGCTTTTAATAGATTTTGGTATATTAATTCTGTTTCTGCAATCATTTTTTCAATACTAAAAGACTTCTTTATCTTTTCTTTGGCATTAATGCCAAATTCAGCAGCCTTATTCTTATTTTGTGTCATCCAAATTATTTTTTCTACAAGTTCATTTGAATCCGCCGGGGCAATCAGAATGCCTTCCTTCATATTTTCAATTAATTCTGGAACTCCTCCCACGTTGGTTGAAATGACAGGTTTCCCGTATGCCATTGCTTCTAATATTACATTTGGGGTGCCTTCCCAAAGAGAAGGAATTACAAAAATATCCAAAATAGAAATTATTTCAGAAGCATCAGTCCGCCAACCTGTGATTTTAACTTTATCTTTCAGATTATATTTGTCAATTATTGATTCCAATTTATTTCTTTCGGGGCCGTCACCTATTATTACAAACTGCATATTGTTGTTTATAGTTTGAAGATTGATTTTGTTAATTGCATCAATTAAGTACTTAAATCCTTTTTGTTCGTGTAACCTTCCTATCGCGCCGATTAGAACACTCTCAGGATTCAAATTCAGCTCTTTGCAGAACAGGCTCTTATCAGCAGTTTGAAGTTTTGAACTATCTATACCGTTATAAACTACATTAATCATGTTATCAGGATAAACGCGGTTTTTTACGAGGAATCTTTTTAAAGCTATAGAATTTACAATAACCAGGGCGCAAAGTTTAGATGTTAATCTGTCAAAGAACAATTGCCATTTCTTTTGCTCTTCCATTACTCGTATTGACGATATTATGACGGGTTTTTTAGTAAGTAAAAAAGCTATACGGGCTATAATATTTGCCTGAAAAAGATAGGTGCATATTATTGACACATCTCTTTTTTTAACGGTTTTCGTGATCGAAGTGATTGCAAAGATAATAAAAAATGGCAGAAAAAGCTTGCCTAAACGGTAAATATTCAGTGCCCTGACTTCAATACCGGCATTTTTTAGCTTTTCTGCGCAGTTCCCCCACTTCTTTAAACTAAAGACTATCGGCCTGTAGATGTTTCTATTGAGCCTTGTAACAGTTTCAAAGAGCATTTTTTCCGTGCCGCCGATGTTTAAGTCGGTAATAACATACAAGATATTAACTGGTTTTGTCATTTTTTTTCAGAATCAAGACATCCATATTCTCTGTAGGTATAAAATCATTTGAAAATGGTATCCCTAACAGTTTTTTTGGTGCTTCAAACATTTTGATTGGTTTATAATTTAATATTATTTTTTCGAATGTTGAAATTTGCATAAAAGGATGAGTAACAACGAGGTATTCAGGAAACTTTTTTGAATTTTGATTAATAACGCTCTCGTCAAGAGGAATATTTATTAATTTATAACTTAAAAATTCAATAGCCGGAAAATGGCCGGGGAGTGCCCATCCGGTTGGAATACCTATTGAAGATTTTTTTGGGATGTTCTCATTTATCCATTGGCCGGCAAAAGTAAGGTTGCCTTTTTGGACAAATAGCTGTTCATAAAAACAGGTGCTTAAAATAAGCGAGCAGACGATTAATAAACCGTAGGAATACCCGATTATTTTGTTAAACAGTGTTGAATTTGTCAGGGCAAATATACCGGCAGCAGCAAAGATACATAGAAAAGGCATTGTTAATGTAAATACACCCGGGTGTTTCATAAAAAACCCTGCAAAAACAGTAAAGACCAAAGAGATTGTTAAAAGAAAACTGTTTTCCGGTTTTTTTTGTTTATAGAGATAAATTGCGCCTAGGACAATTGCTGGGATTAATACCCAAAAATGCCCAAAATTGAATACCCCATACAAAAACAAAATTGCACCCCTAATCCCAAATTTTCCATAGCCGTAAACAACATAATTGTGTGCAATTGCGGAATTAAAAAATCTTTGGAAGCTAAGAACAGAATATGGTGTGAGAATTACATAAACGATAAAAACTAGAAAGATTGGAAGAATAGTTGTTCCCCACCTAAAATATTTAGTTGAATTTTTTCTTGTATAAAACTCACATAATGGAATCATTAAAACAAAAACGATATTGCTCAAAAGAATAGCTGATGATAGCCCTAGTATTACTGACACAAGTACATACTTAGTGCGTTCGCTTGTAATTATAGCCCTTGAACACAAATAGAAGGACAGAAGCATCAAAAACATACCAAAAGTATGTGGCTTCACTTGATGACTGTACGTCAAAATAAGTGGTGATAACGAAAAGAAAAGTGAACTTAATACGCCTATTTTTTTATTGAATATATTGTTTCCTATGAAAAACAATAGAATCGCACAAAATATAGAAAATATAACACTAAAACTGCGGGCCAACAAATAAACATTTTCGATATAATTTGGGTGCAAGAAATATAAATTCGGGTCATTTGTTATATGTAAAAATTGTAAGTATTTTCCTATCATCAAAAATGCACCAAGAGAATAATAGTAAAAAGCGCCATGTGTATAGTTTGTGTCTGGATCGAAATCAAGCTTTTCTGGGTGTATGTTTGCCATAGCATTTAAGACTTGTTGCTCATCACTCAAAACTAATCCTAATAAATACCCTCTCATAAAATCCAATTTTATATCGTTAGAAAGAGTATCAAATGGTTTTAGGTTATGAGGTGTAAAATAGTTATCAAAATCTTCTTTAGTGAATTTTGTCTTACGGTTTGAAAATGAAATTGCCTTTGAGTATAATTTACTTCTTAACTCAATCATTTTAGGGGCTAATTCCGTTATCTGGCTATCGCTTTTAAATACTTGAAAACTACGTTCCCAGCTTGGTGTGCCCCAATTAATTCCCCAAAAATGAATTAGTGAACAAATGGTTATTAACAAAGCAATAAAAGCAAAATACAAGTAATTTATTTTCATGGTTTGTTTGCTATAATTAGAAGATTCATCCCAAATGGGATTTTAAATAGTTTTTCAATTTTTGTGATTATTGGTATAAACTTATCAAAAATAATTGGCTGTAAGATTGGAAATTCTTTTCTGCCCAGGATTCTGCTGTTAATAAACCACCCAAAAACACCAACAAAATTATTGTACTTAACTTTTTCTATAGTAAATTTTTGTTTTTCTAATTTATCAACCAATTCCATTGGTGTCCAAATTAGCCGAAAGCAAATGTTTGTTGTAAGCTGTTAAGATTAGCCTTGCTCTTTTCATGAAACGGAGCGTTTAGCCAATCCCAAAGATTTCTTCTGGCAAAAAGGTTCGTTGGAAGCACAGAACACAAC
>JAHIVV010000034.1 GCA_018816525.1 Elusimicrobiota bacterium | reverse complement strand
GCTCTTTTAAATACATAATATGCAAATAAATCGGCATATTATTTGATTCAAAGTTGCCACTTTGATATACTATAGACAAGAAATATGAATGGCCCCTTTAGGTGGTAAACTTTCAGCCGGATTGCCCGGCAGGTTTCACCGAATTACGCATATTTTTGCTTATACCTGCATAAGGATAACAATTCAATTTATTTTCTGATAATTCTTCTCTATTTACTAAGTATCCTAATTTTATAAAATAATTTGTTATACCGATTGATGTGCCGGTATCCCAAAAGACAAAAGGTTGTTTTAACCTATAGGGAGAAAAATTGCCTCCATATCCTAAATCAATCAGGTATTTCTTTGTATATAAATCCAGCCCCAGTTCAACCCCGGCGGTATTTAATGGCAGATAGTCATTAAAATTACCGGTATAGAATATCTCACCCACCCCCATGCGAAAGTCAAATAAATCAATAGCCCCATAGCAATTATGTAAACAAATTATACAATTCAAAAACAAGACTGATAACAATACTTTTTTAAGATATTTCATTTTATCTCTCAATTTTCTCTATTTTATTTGCTTTTATCAAAGGAATATTCCCAATAACATCATTCCAGTAAAAAAGTCCATTTGCTTTACCATAAACTGTAATTACTTCCCCTTTTCTAAAGGACATTTGTTCAAATAATTCTTCGGGTATTTCTATGGTTAGTTTTCCTATATCGGGTTCTATTAAAGCCTGGTCTGGCCAATCCAAAACCTGTCTTGGATAGGATTTAGGGCGCGAGGAAGCGAAATCACCTAAAATTCCAAGCATTAAGTTTTTTTCTTCCCCGGCAATAATGTTATAAACAGTTATTTCAAATTTTACAAGAGTTCCTTTCGTTTTTTTGCTCTGATATTTTATCTCTTTAAAGGTGCTATAATATACAGGCATTCCTTTGTTATCAATAAATCCTTGGACCGTAATAATCCTTCCATTCGGTACATCTGCGATTTTATTCATCATTTTGTTTGCTTCAATATAATTCTTTTCACATGCACACTCCATTGCTAATAATAGATATACATCACGGATTACTAAATCATTTTTTAATTTTTGTTCACTATCCTTCATGATGGTTGGGTTAGTAGAATTATTTTCATATATAACCCTAAGTTTTTTAAGTGAATTTTGATAAAAAATAGGTAATCTTTTAACGTCGGTATAATATCCAATTAATGCAAATCCAAAATCCTGAATTTCTTTTGGCGTATTTTCCCATAGATTTTGAGGAATTATTGCTGTGCCATCATTTTTCACCTTCGGCAGAATATCCACTATTAAAGCATTGACAGTGTTAATATCTTGAATGTATTTCAAAAATTCCTCTTTGTTTGCAGTATCAATCCAATTCAATTTGATAAGTTTGTAAATGTTTGGGCTTTTTTCTTTGAATTCGGTATCAGGGTCTTTTTGAGTTTTGATTTGTTTTTGTGTTGCCCCGAGACAAATAGAAGCAATCAAAATAATACAAGTTAGTAAATAACATCTTTTCATCTTGTCCTCCATCACCCCAAAATAAAGCGGGGTGGACAATCAATCTCTGAGCCACATTACTAACCCAGAAATGACCGCCACCCCGTCCTTGCGGACAAGATAAGCGGCATTCTTTCGTAGTAATGTGTGCAATCTCATTTCTGAGAAGGCTCTCCCTTCCCGTTAAGAAGGGTTACGACAAATGCCATCAATAATATTTCGGCAATACACTGCCAAAATGATTATATATAAAGTAGTTTATATTGTCAAAAATAGTGCGTTTTTTTATTGAAAAAATGCGGGGGAAGGGGCGCAAGGTCATTCAATTGTTATTGAAAGCATTTTAGGGGTGCTTTCGTGTGAAATTGAGGGCTTCCAGAGGCATTATTGAGGTTAAAACGGGTAAATGTCAAACATAGGGTCAAAAGCCATATTTGCGTCGGTAGATAGGTGAGGCTTAAGGGGTATTTGTAAATACTTGTATTTTGGGCGTGTGTTTAAGAAATGCCTCGTGACCTCGTAAATTGAGGATGCTTGTATCCACTCTTGTGAATCATGGTTTTGCATTCAGGACAATTCCATGCTCCGGGTAATTCAACGGTATGAATCAAGCATTTCTTTGCCTCCAAGCAATGTGAGCAATAAGGACCTTCTTTTTGTCCATTTATTACCTTCCAATAAGCATGCGTTTCTTTATCATAAATTAAATTATCTTTTAAATTAGGTTCTGAAAGAGTTGAATACTTCTTAAAATAATTACAAACTGAGCATATATCTCTTACAGCATTTTGACAGTCTAAAGGAAAATCTTCTTGACGTTCATGGGCTATAGGTTTCTTTAACCCATATTCCGAAATGAAACATATATTTTTCTTTAGCCCATTTGCTTGTCCTATTTCCCAAATGACATCTTTAGAAACTGAGGCATGAGAAGTATATAACACAAGTAGTATATCTGCCCCTTCTATTCCTTTTTCCAGCTTTGGTTTTAAGTCAGCGGATGGAGTTTGTTCACGTTCCGCTATATAAAGATTTATTCCTAAAACACGAAATCCAAGTTCAATTAGGTCTATTATATTTTTGTCTTCCTTGTGGTTGCTATGGCTTAGAAATACATTCATTTATTATTTATTCCTTAAATATTTTCGCTCCACAACTTAATCATTTCATTAAAGTTATGCGGTCTTTGTTTCAGCTTATCCCATTCATCTTGCTTGATATATAGCATATTATATTTTATTTCTTTTTGAATCCCATTTATGTCATCACACCATTGCTTTAGCCGTTTTATTTTTTCAATATCATCCAAGTCTTCACGCCCCTTAGATTCTACCACATATATTTCTTTATCTGAGACTTTGACAAGAAAATCAGGATAATAATACGAAATATCCCCAGAGGCATTACAGTAATCAATTTTGAAATTTACTGCAAAATAATTTTTGGCATAAGATATAACATCATCGCACTGCTCTAAAACACTTGCTATCTCAAGCTCAAAATGGCTGTCTCCTATTATCTTGTTAAAAATACTTTTCTTTGGAACAATGAATCCCTGCTCTTTTACAACAAATGGGCGGGTTTTACTGATTTTAATATAGTCCCGTATTTCTGCCTCGCCTTTATCCAATACCGTCAGCTCGTTTATTTTTTGCTTGAAGGTTTCAATGATTGTCCTTGTTATTTCTATTTCAGAGAGGTTTCTTAAAGTATTCAGGTTCTCAAGCTCCGTTTCCTTATCAAACAGGTAGTTCTTAATAAATTCTTTAACTTTCCCGTAGAGGATGTCATACCCGCTAACAAGCCGAAGCTCTTTCATTATCACCTGCGTAAAATAACCTATGACGCTTTGATAATTCGGAACAAAATTGCTGTCCAGCTCGGTTTTGTGCGTCATCATTCCGTTAGAAATATCTCTAAAAATTATCTCTCTTTTTTCTGCCTCGCTAAACTCTTTAACAGAAAACTTCTTATTCCCGAATCCCGCGGGCTCTAATCCTGACAGGTTTTTGTATTCTCTGTAAATGCGGGGCGTAAGAATGGGTATCTGAATATCAAGTTTTTCTAAATCCTTTTTCTTGTTTTCCTTATCAACCTCAACAACAAGCGGGGTTTTTGGGGCTGAACCTTCTCCCATTTTTCTATGCTCAAGCTCAACACCTTCGCTCTTTATTGATTCAACAAAGTCCATAAAAGCGTCAGTCCCAACAACACTTACCAGCTCAGTTACTTCTGGGTCTCTATACATACGCCTTAAGCCCCTGCCAAGCGTCTGCTCCGGCAATATATTGCTTTTAGCGGCATAAGGGCGAAGCCCGACAATTGTCGTTACATTCTTTACATCCCAGCCCTCTTTAAGCATAAGCACCGAAACTATTGCTTTGTGCGGGCTTTCAAGTTTATCAATATCATTTGCGGCCTTACGCAGTTTTTTTAATTCCTCTTCTTTTTTACCGCTCACACTTTCAGCAATATCACCGTTATTTTTAGTATGGATAACAAGGATGGAATCCTCACTTGAAAATTCCTGATATGTTCTTCTTATGTATTCTGCAACCTCATCACAATTTTTGGTATCATCGGTCATTATAAAGAGGACAGCCTTCTTGCCAACTTTCAAATGCTCATCATACGTTTTTTTCCATTCCAAATATCCAAGATGAATATAATCTTTGTATTTCTCTGTATATTTTGAGCTTTTTTGTTCTTGCAATTTTGCCCTGCTTGCAGGGTCTGGAAGCACGGGATGTTTCACCACATCCTGATATATGGCTTCAACCAGCGGATAATCGCAGATAGTTTGAACAAATATGGCACCGTTAGTGTGTTTGGGTGTAGCGGTAACATCCAATTGCAAGGATAATTGCCCGCCCTTCATCTTCAAGCGGTTGTGAATATCCTCTATTGATTTAAACCATGCAAGCCTTTCATCGTGTATATGATGAGCCTCATCATTTAACACAACCAGCTCATCAATTTCCCTTACTATCTGGCTTAAATCAACCTTTGATTCATTCGTTGCGCCTGTGGGTTTCTTTCCAAGAAAATAATCTCGGCTATCCTCATCTTCAAAAGAAGCCACGGTATCATTGCTCTCGTAAACTCTATGGATATTTGTAAGGAATATATTTCCGGTCTTTCTAATTACTCCAACATCATCCTGAATATGCAAAGTCACCTGAAAATCATCACGCCAGTTTTTGCCATCGTAGCCGTTATCCGGTAAAATAGGGTCATCAAAAAATATTTTAAGCCCGTCAAAATCTGCCCGGATTCTGTCTAAAACAATAATATTGGGTGTAATTACGAGGAAATTTCTTGCAAGCCCTGAACCTTCTTCGTAAAGTTTATGGAAATAGCTCCAAGCAAGTGCCAAGCTCAGTATCTTTGTTTTACCGCTCCCAGTAGCCATTTTAACTACAAAGCGAAGCCAGGACTCATCAAACATTCCCGCTGAAACTGCTCCCGAGCTGTCATAGCGAAGCAAATCATATTTATCTTTTACTTTCACAACCTCATACAGAAATACTATTGTCTCAATTGCTTCCCGCTGTGCAAAGTAGTATTGAAAAATGAATACTTCACCGTTTGCTTTTTCTTTTATATGTTCAGTTAAAAACCACCATTTAAGCAGTGCTTTGCTTGTTTCACTTGCACCATCATAACCGGAATCCCGCCATTGCTTAACCTTTTTGCGTAACTCTGCAACAAGCGGTGGCAACAGCTTATCATAAGTGGTCTCACGCAGAGCTTCATCTGCCGGAAACCATCTTACTTCCGGGTCAAGTATTACAAAGGGTGATTTAGGAAATTTAGAATGCAGTGCCATTTCAGTTAAACGCCTTTTCCCAACATTTAGTTAGTGCTTTAAATACTATCTCCATTTCATTCTCAAAAACATTTTTTTCAATTGCATCGCCAACTTCTTTAGCTAAGTTCTTTTTTTGATGGCTACTCATCCGACCAACCTCATCGGAAGTCTTTTTCCAACTACTTGGGTAATATTCTTCTAAATTACTCACTGTTAATTGGAAAGCCCGCTCGTTCAGATTTGGGTAAGCGTTTAGAAGGCTTTGCCATTTAGCAGTATCATTTTGTTTATCGCACAACAGAACAACCTTGTCTTTGTAAATACTTTTCCCAATCGGTTTAAAAATTTGTTCCACAGAATTTAGTGACCTTTCTGCCTGAGATAAATCACCACAAGCTATAATAATCTGAACCGAAGGTTTATCTGTATAGTGTCGTTTTAGAACTCGTGAAATAAACTCATAGTCACTCTTTCCTTCAACTATAAAAAAGTTTTTTGGCAAAAGTAAATCCGCAGGGCTACCCCCTAATAAATCATAGATAATGTAAGGTTTTTCTTCATTTTCAATTTGAGTTATTTCAGTTCTTTTATCATTTTTTTCAACCTTAAATATATTTTGCCCTTGTTCTTCATCAGAAATAAGAACCGAGGAGTGCGTATTCAAAAAAACCTGGTCTCCCTTATTAGACAACTCAACTAATGCCTTCTTAAGATTTCGTTGCGCTGATGGATGCAGATGAAGCTCACCTTCATCAATAAGAAAAATAAAACTCTTGTTCAATGCCTCGTGTTCTCTTCGGTAATCTGCATAAGTTTGAATTATTGCAAGCATCAAAGCTCTTTGCATCCCATCACCCTTTTCAAAAGCACCAGTCTCTACCCCATCATCAACAGAAGTAGTAAGATTTTTGATAAGGTCTTGAAAATCAGGCTCTGATACATTAAATTTTATTTCAGAGCAATCAGGGAATTGCTTAGTAAGATAAATTTTAACTTTATTGCCTAAACTATTAAGTTCCGTTCTTATTTCTGAATCATCTGCGCCAAATAATTCTTCAAATTTATCTTTGAAATTCCTATATTTTTCACTTTGTTCTAAAATAACATCCAAAACGCCAGACAGCATATTCGTAATGGGAGTATTTTTTCCGTATCTAGAAACATCCTCTAAACATAATTTTGTGTCCACATACTCCAGTTTTGGAATAAAATCATAAATCGCTTTGTCAAAACCAGTGATATTCTTAAACTCATTATTCTTCACGTCAAAGATTAAAATAACTTTTTCAGCAGTTGATGTTCTGCACATTCTAATTTCATTGCTCTCACCTATAATGTCCTTGAGTGCGTAATCCGGTGAAACCTGCCGGGCAATCCGGCTGAAAGTTTACCACCTAAAGGGGCCATTCATATTTCTTGTCTATAGTATATCAAAGTGGCAACTTTGAATCAAATAATATGCCGATTTATTTGCATATTATGTATT
>JAHIVV010000033.1 GCA_018816525.1 Elusimicrobiota bacterium | reverse complement strand
TCCAATAGGAGTTGACCCGGAATATTTTAAACCTGTTTTTGTTGAAGATGATTACCCTTCCGTAATTTTCCGGGGAATAATGAATTTTTTGCCTAATACTGACGCAGCTCTTTATTTTTACAAGGATATACTTCCGCTCGTAGAAAAAGAAATACCCGAAATCAAATATTATATAGTCGGCAAGTGCCCTACTGAACAAATAAGAATGATAAGCAACGGAAGAAAAGTTGTAGTTACCGGATATGTTGAAGATATCCGCCCTTATATAGCGAAAGCTTCGCTTAATGTTTGCCCGATGAGAATCGGGACAGGCATGAAATATAAAATAATTGAAGCTATGGCGCTGGGTACGCCGACAATTGCTGCTTCGTTTGCCTGCGCAGGCATTCCGGAATTAAAAAACGGGGAAAATATCGTAATAGCGGATACTCCGGCTGATTTCGCCGGGTCTGTAGTACGGCTTTTAAAAGACAAGAATTTAAGGCGGCAAATAAGCGCAAACGGCCGCAAGGTTGTACTGGAAAATTATACCTGGAAAAACATTGCGTCAAAATTTGAAAATATGTATCTTGAAGCAATAGAAAAAAATAGTAACAAATTATCCAATAATCCAATTATCTGATTATTTAAAACTATGTGCGGAATCTGCGGAATCTTCAATTTTGGCGGCAACAAACCTGTCACGGAGCCTGAAATAAGGCTGATGTGCGATCTTATACGCCACAGGGGCCCGGACGATGAGGGTATCTATACAACAGGAAATGCAGGCCTTGGAATAAGAAGGCTTTCAATTATAGATTTACAGACAGGCCACCAGCCCATACATAACGAAGACAGCTCAATTTGGACGGTATTAAACGGCGAGATTTATAACTTCCAGGAAGTCCGGCAGGCGTTGATACAAAAAGGGCATAAGTTTTATACAAAAACCGATACTGAAGTAATAGTCCATTCTTACGAAGAATATGGAGAGAACTGCGTTGACCAGCTACGGGGAATGTTCGCCTTTGCTGTGTGGGACAATAGAAAAAAACAAATATTCATCGCCAGAGACAGAATAGGAAAAAAACCTCTTTTTTACACAGTAGCCGGCAATTCACTGGTTTTCGCTTCGGAAATGAAATCTATTCTGGCTCATTTAAAATCTACTCCAGAAATTGATTTATCCGCAATTCATTTATTTTTAACTTATCAATACATACCGGGACCCGGGACGATTTTCAAAACTATTAAAAGACTTCAGCCCGCGTCAACCCTGCTATGCAAACTAGACGGACAGATTAAAATTGAACAATATTGGAACATTGATTTCAGGAAAAAGACGCAATTATCTTTCAATGACGCAAAAACTCGCTTAGTTGAATTGCTGACAGAATCAACAAAACTCAGAATGATTTCAGATGTGCCTCTGGGCGCTTTTTTGTCCGGGGGACTAGATTCAAGTATAATAACCGGATTAATGAGCAAACTATCTTCCAAGCCGGTTAAAACGTTTTCTATTGGTTTTGAAGAAGAAACTTTTTCAGAATTAGGCTACGCAAAAATAGTTGCCAATCATTTTAAAACAGATCACCATGAGTTTATTGTAAAACCTCATTTTATTGATATATTGCCAAAATTATTGTGGCATTATGACCAGCCGTTTGCCGACACTTCCGCTCTGCCTTCATATTACGTAGCAAAAGAAACCAGAAGCCACGTTACAGTTGCCTTAAATGGGGACGGGGGCGACGAAAATTTCGCCGGATATTTAAGGCATAAAGCAATGAAAGGCGCAATATATTTTTCCTGGCCTTTCAGGCTTTTAGGCAGTAAATTAACCAACAAATTAGCTTCATTGATACCGCATACCGAATCGAGCAACGCAAGAAGCAGGTTCAGATATATGCACAGGCTGTTTTCTGCGCTTGCACAGCCGCCCCAAACCAGGAATGTAATATGGCATGCTTACTTTGATAATGAAACAAAAAACAAAATTTATTCTACCAATATGAAGGAACATTTTTCCGGCAATGACGCTTATAGTTATCTGGAAAACACTTTTTTAAATGCGCCGGCCCCTTCGGGAGACACCATAGACAGAACCCTTTACACAGATTTGATGACTTACTTGCCGGAATGCTTATTAGTAAAAATGGATATTGCCAGCATGGCTAATTCCCTTGAAACCCGTTCACCGCTGCTTGACCACAAGCTGATCGAGTTTACCAGTTCGCTTCCTTCAAACTGGAAACTTCATAATCTTACTTCTAAATATATTTTCAAAGAAGCTTTCAAGGATATTCTGCCTGAGCAAATATTAAAAAGGGGCAAACAAGGGTTTGGAATACCGGTAGGAAAATGGTTTAAAAATGAATTAAGAGATTATTCGCATAATGTTTTGTTGGATTCTAAGTCGCTAAACAGGGGTTATTTCGATAAAACGGAAATGCGCAATTTGCTTGACGAACATGTAACCGGTAAAAATGACCACGGCTATAGAATTTGGGCTCTGCTTGTGCTTGAACTGTGGCATAGAATTTATATAGATAAATAGATAAGATAGGTAATATACCCAATACTCTTCCAAGCGAGTAACATTGGGTATGAAAGAGGTAACATGGACTTCCGCTTAATGAAATTTGTAGACAAATATGCCGGCTGGTTATTATGCGCTCTTCTGAGCTTTGCAGGCCTATTCTTAAAACTTTTTAGAAAAAAAACACAGCCAACCCCTCCAAAAAAAATACTTGTAATGAAATTCTGGGGAATGGGCAGTATCATACTTTCTACTCCGTTATTACAGGCAATGCGGGCAAAATTTCCCGATTCAAAAATATATTTTCTGACTCTTTCCAGAAATGAAGAAATCGTAAAAATGTTCGAACCTGTCAATGAAGTCATAACTTTGGACATTGACCGCGGCCCGATAGGTTTTTTAATGAGTTTTGTAAAAATTGTTGCAGTAATGAGGGGAATTAAACTTGATATCCTGCTTGATCTGGAATTCTTTACCAGGTTTTCAGCTATTGTGACTTACTTGAGCGGCGCAAAAGAGCGCATCGGGTTTAAAGCCTGGGAAGCCTGGAGAGGGCAACTGCATACAATCGGCGTTCCTTTTAACAGATATTGGCATGTTGCACAGAATTTCTATAACTTGGGAAGAGCCGCAGGAATTCCCGAAGAAAAGAATCTGGTATTATTACAGCCCAAACCCGCAATTGATGTAAATGCTGAAATGAAAACTATTTTCAGCCGGTTTAACCTTGAATCCGGAAAATATATCTGCATCAACCCTAATGCTGGGGAAATTGCAATGACCAGAAGGTGGCCTAAAGATAATTTCACCCAATTGACAAAAAACATTCTATCCCGGTCAAAAGACCTTAAAATAGCCTATATCGGCAATTCTAAAGAGTCAGGCTATATAGATTCAATAATTTCGGGCCTGGATAAATCCCGGGTTATAAATACAGCGGGCACTCTTAATATATCTCAGTTGATTGTGCTATTCAAGAATTCAAAACTGCTAATATCAAATGACAGCGGGCCTTTGCATCTTGCTGTTGCGCTTAAAACACCGACTATTTCTTTTTTCGGCCCGGAAACGCCGGTTCTTTATGCGCCGTCCGGGGACAAGAACATTGTTTTCTTTAAAAACCTGGACTGCAGCCCCTGTATAAACGTGCATGAAGACAAAACCTTCCGGTGCGATAAAAAATCCCCCGCATGCCTTGAAGATATAACTGTTGGGGAAGTATGGAATAAACTGGAGAAATTGATATGAAAAAAATATTACTATTAAACCCGCCCGGTAAAAACCTATATATAAGGGATTATTACGAGAGCAAGGTCTCGCAGGCAAATTACTCAACCCATCCTATAGACCTGGTCACCCTAAGCGGAACTTTGCGCCAATTAAACTGCGAAATATTTTTAATTGATTCTATCGTGCAGGATATATCCATTGAAGAAACACTTGAAAAAATCAGCAAAATAAACCCGGACTTTATTATCTCTTTAGTTGCATCTGTTTCCTGGGACGAAGATATGTCCTTTTTGAAATTAATGAAATCAAAAACTAATTGCAAACTCATTGTGTGCGGCGACGTTTTGCATGAAAATCCTGAAAAATATATTGATGAATATGATTTTTTTGATGCTGTAATTACAGATTTTACATCGCCTTCAATAATTGACTACATAAATAACCCGGATAATTACCAAAAATCCAATAAAATATTATCTAATTCAAGCGGCTCTAAAGAAACAGACTTTTCGGGACTGCCTTACCATGAACTATTTATAGAAATCCATTACAGGTACCCATTTATCACTTCAAACAGGTATTGCTCCGTTCTTACCGAATACGGATGCCCTTTCAAATGCACATTTTGCATGATTGGCACCCTTCAGCATAAAATGAAAAAAGTTGAGGATGTTATAGCGGAATTGAAATATATTAAATCATTGAATGTAAGAGAAATATTCTTTGTTGACCAGACGTTCGGGACCAACAGAGCCAGAACAAAAATACTGCTCAATGAAATAATCAACCAGAAACTGGATATTTATTGGTTCGGTTTTTCAAGAGTCGACGTATTGGACGAAGAAATGCTCTTGCTGATGAAAAAATCCGGATGCCATACGCTGATACTCGGGATAGAATCAGGAAATGATAAAATTTTATCCGCCTATAGAAAAGGTTATAATAAAGAGGACATAAGAAAAACACTCGCCATAACCAACCGCCTTAAAATAAGGACTGTAGGGACATTTATTTTCGGGCTTCCGGATGAAACGACGGAAACCGCGAAAGACACATTAAATTTTTTAAAAGAATTGCCTCTTGATTACGCATCCTTCAGTGTTGCCGTACCCCGGGCAGGCACGGATTTACGAAAACAGGCGATATCACTCAATCTTATTAACAGTGATTTTATAAGAATGGACCAGTCAGGCACGCCTGTGGCCATGCCGACTAAACATTTGACTTATGAGCAAGTGAGAAAAATCAGAAAACAGGCTGTCCGGGCCTTTTACCTGCGCCCTAAATACCTTATAAGAAGAATCAAAAGCATCAGGACTTTCTACGAACTGGCAAACAATATTCTAAACGCCTTTCATTTGATAAGAAGAACATGGAAACTATAAAAACCAGGCATTTTCTAATCGCAGTATTTGTTTTGTCGCTGCTGATCGGGTTAAGTTATGTCCTTTGCGCCCCTCCAAGGCCGGCTGGATTCGACGATTCGGCTTCCTGGGACGCAGTAGCCTGGAACGTGAGATCGGGCAATGGGTTTACTGAAGCGGACGGAAATCCTACATCCGTAAGGCCTCCCATTTACCCGTTATTTTTAGCTTCAATTTTCTTTGCTTTCGGCCATAATCTTCTAATAGTTAAAATCGCCCAGGCATTAATAAATGCGTTCATAATCGTTTTTGCATGTTTAATTGCGCTCGAAATATTCAACAAAAAAATCGCGCAAATTACAGGAATCCTGCTTTGTTTTTACCCGCCATTAATAGTTTATACCGGAATAATCGGTTCAGAAACGCTTTTTACTCTATTGATAACTATCGTCATATATGCTATCATTGTCGGGTTAAAAAAAGAAAATATTTTGGTTATAGTTATAGCTGTTCTTTTAACCGGCGTAACAAATCTTTGCAGGTCAACTTTGTTGTTTTATCCGTTTTTTTTAAGCGTTGGAATTTACCTGCTTTTAAGAAAAAAATATTCGTTTTTAACTATTTCCAGGTCTTTGATATTATTGATTTTTATAACTTTCATTCCCGTAATCCCCTGGACTGTAAGAAATTACTTCACTTTTGGCAAGCTGTTGCTTGTTAACGTAAGCAGCGGGGAATTATTATGGGCCGGGAGCTACCTGCCCTGGGATGGCATATCAAAAACAGACAGGGATGCTGATTTCTACAAGTTATTTGCCGTGCATAAAATCAAGAACCCGGTGGTTTTAGAAAAAAATATGCAGAAAGAAGCATTTAAGAATATAACCAGCCACCCTGCCGGATTTTTGAAATTAACCGTTAAAAAGTTTTTCCGCTTTTGGTTCCAGCCTGTAGGGCAGGAATTGGTTTCCAAAAAATCAAAAGTGACAGGTTATTTGATGTATTTCTTTCACGCCCTTTGGCTTTTATTCGCAGTTATCGGTTTTTATGTTTCGAAAGACAGGCGGATTATTTATATGCCTATTACGGTTCTTTTTATTTACTTTACCATTATGCATAACCTGGTTGCTCCTATCGCAAGATACCGCCTTCCGATAGAGCCTTTAATTATGATTTTTGCAGCCTGCGGGCTTTATCATTTACTTCTAAAGAAAGGAAACTTAAAGTCATGAAAAAAAATGTTATCGTAGGGAAAAATTCTTTTGTAGATAAAACAGCAATACTCGGGGTTGAAGCCCCGAGGTTGAAAAAAACCCAAAAACTGATTATCGGCGAAGGGGCAAACATACGTTCAAACGCGGTTATCTATACCGGAACAACTATAGGGAAAAACCTGCAGACCGGGCACAATGTAATAATCCGTGAAGAAAATAAAATAGGGAACAATTTTTCGGTTTGGAATAATACAACCATAGATTACGATTGTAGAATAGGCAACAATGTAAAAATTCATTGTAATTGCTACATAGCGCAGTTTACAACCATTGAAGATGATGTCTTTATGGCGCCGGGCGTAACTATTGCTAATGATATGCATCCCGGCTGTTCTCATTCAAAAGATTGTATGAAAGGCCCTACAATTAAAAAGGGCACACAAATAGGTTGCAATGTAACTATTGTGCCTTTCGTAACTATAGGTGAAAACTGCCTCATAGGTTCAGGAACTGTTGTTACAAAGGATATACCGGCAAATTCAGTTGTTTATGGAAACCCCGGGAGAGTTCAAAAAAATGTTTTTGATTTGAAATGCATAACCGGTGTAACCGATAAACCATATAAAAATAAGGAAAGGAACGGGAAATGAAAATTAACTTAATTGATTTAAAAAAACAGCACAAACCAATCAGAACCCAGATTAACAGGGCTATCAAAAAAGTAATAGACACTACCAGTTTTATTCTCGGCGAGGATGTTGCTCTTTTTGAAAAGGAATACGCCCAATATTGCGGGACACAATACGCTGTCGGCGTTGACAACGGCACAAGCGCGTTAGAGCTGTCCCTGATTGCACTGGGAATCGGGAAAGGCGACAAAGTAATAGTGCCGGCATTCACTTTTATTGCCACTGCGACATCGGTCTATTACACCGGAGCGCAGCCGGTTTTTGTCGACGTAGAAGAAGACACCTGCAACCTTGATATTAACAAAACCGAAGAACTTATCAAGAAAGACAGCTCCATAAAAGCAATTATTCCCGTTCACCTGTACGGCCAGGCCTGCAGGATGGATGAAATTTTGGCCCTGGCTAAAAAATACAACCTAAAAATTGTCGAAGATGCATGCCAGGCTTCCGGCGCGCTCTATAAATCCTCTGACGGCACCCTGAAAAAAGCAGGGTCGATGGGAGACACCGGCTGTTTCAGTTTTTACCCGGCGAAAAACCTCGGCGCCTGCGGCGACGGGGGAATTGTAACAACTAACAATAAAGACTTATACACAAAAATAAGGTTTTTACGCGATTGCGGCAGGACTGAAAAGTATCTTCATGAAATGATTGGTTTTACAAAACGGCTGGATACAATCCAGGCGGCAATTCTCAGGATTAAGCTAAAAAAACTGGATAAATGGAACGAAAAAAGGCGCAATAAAGTTAAACTTTATTGCAGGCTCTTAAAAAATTCCGGGGTTACCGCTTTAGCGGTTTCAGATTTTGCAACCCCTATTTACCACCAGTTCGTGATAAAATCAGAAAACAGGGACTCTTTGAGGGATTTTTTGACAAAACAGGAAATAGGCACGGGCGTGCATTACCCGATCCCTCTTCATTTACAGCCGGCATTCAAATTTCTTGGGTATAAAGAAGGAGATTTTCCTGTTTCAGAAAAACTCTCAAAAATAGTCTTATCATTGCCGATATATGCTGAATTAAAACAAAGGGAAATTGAATTTATTGCCCAACAGATTCATGCATTCAACAAGAAATAAACTATGGCTTTAAAACTAAATTCTATAGCAATAAGCATCCCTGCCTACAATGAAGAAAAAAATATTGAAGAGGTCATAAGAAACAGCGTTGCTGTTCTGTCAGCGCTGACTCAAAATTACGAAATAGTTGTTATCAACGACGGCAGTACAGATAATACGAAATCTGTTTTAGAAGGGCTCGCCAAAGAAATACCGCAGCTAAAAATCTTCAGCCACGAAAAAAACCTGGGTATAGCAGAAACACTCAAAAAAGTATTTCTGTATCCTTCCAAAGAATGGGTTTTTTTCATACCGGGGGACGGCCAGATCGCGCCAAAAGAAATCTATAAACTTATTCCTTTCACTGAGAATTACGATTATTTAATCGGAAAACGCGCAAAAAGAAACGATGGTTTTACCCGGCTTTTAAATGCCTGGATTTATAATATGGTTATAAGTGTTGTGGCGTTAAAAAGAGTAACGGATATAGACAGCGTGGTTTTTTATAAGCGTTTATTTCTTAATAATACGCAGCTTTACGCAAAAAGCGCCTTTATCCATGCTGAGCTTTTTATTAAAGCAAGAAAAAACGGCGCCCGTTCTGTTGAAGCTGAAATAGAGCACCTGCCCAGAAAGTTTGGGAAAAGCACCGGTTCTAACCCGGGTGTTATCCTAAAAACTGCCCTCGATTTACTCAAATTACCATTCAAACCCTTTTAATCATTATAATTATATGATATAATCGAAGTATTGAAAAACACAATTTTTCTCTCCTACTCGATATTTTTAATGTCGTTCAAAATCGTGTTTTTCAATATTCTTAAAAAGAGGTAATTGATATGATTAAAATTGGCGTTATTGGTTATGGCTATTGGGGCCCGAATTTAGTAAGGAATTTTCATGAATTACAAGGCAGCCAGGTTGCATACATCTCCGATTTGCAGGATAAAAACCTCAACAGCGCTAAACAAAAATACAAAGACACCATTCTCACAAAAAACTACCTTGATATCTTGAATGACAAATCCGTCGATGCAGTAGTTATTGCTACCCCGGTTTCTACCCACTTCAAGCTGATAAAAGAGGCGCTTGAACACGACAAAGATGTACTGGTTGAAAAACCCCTGTGCACCTGCGTTGAAGAAGCCGAAAAATTAATAGAGCTTTCAGAGAAAAAGAAAAAAATTATTTTAGTCAGCCATACATTTCTTTACAGCCCTCCTGTAATAGAAATGAAAAATATTATAAGCAAAAAAACGCTCGGGGATATTTACTATATTGACTCATCCAGAGTAAATCTGGGGCTTTTCCAACCGGATGTCAGCGTTATCTGGGACCTGGCTCCGCACGATGTATCAATTATCACCTATTGGCTTGACTCTGTTCCAGAGGCTGTCAGTTGCCAGGCCCAATCTTTTATCCGTAAAAATATCCACGAAGTTGCCTACACGAGTATTTTCTTTGAAAATAAAACGCTTGCGCATCTGCATACCAGCTGGCTGGCGCCCTGCAAGCTCCGCAGGACAGTGGTTATCGGAAGCGAAAAAATGGCGATTTATGACGATATTGAGCCCGTTGAAAAAATAAAGATTTATAATAAAGGCGTTGAAAAAAACCCGGAAACATTCGGTGAATTCCAGCTGTCTTACAGGTCCGGGGATATTTTAAGCCCTCACCTGGCTGCAGCGGAACCTCTCAAAATGGAATGCATGGACTTCTTAAACAGCATTTCGAAAAGGTCTAAACCAAAAAGTGATGCAATTTTCGGTTTAGAAGTTGTAAGAGTCCTTTCAGCCGCAGAAAAATCAGCAAAGACCGGCGGTTCAGTAATAAAAATATCCAGATAATGAAAAAATCATTTCTCATTTTGGCAATCCTTACAGCGGGTTTTTTACTAAGGCTATCCGGGCTTTATTTCGGCTTGCCCAGTAAAAACCTCGCTCTTACCACATACAATCCTGATGAAGCTCTGACTATTTATTCACTGCAGGATATGAAACCTTCAAAGCTTGATTTCAGCCCAAAAAGGGCATTCCTCTGGGGAGGATTCAGCGTTTATATTGCCGGTTTTTTCCTTAAACTCTGCCAATTTCTAAAAATCGTTAACCCGGCATCGCGTGAATTCCTGATGGCGAACCTGCATGAAACCGACAAACTTTATATTATAGCCCGGCTGATTTCGATTGTATTTGGAACCTTAAACGTGCTGATGATTTATTTAATCGCTAAAAAAGCATACAATAAAACTACAGGTTTAATATGCGCAAGCCTTCTAAGTATTCTTGCTGTGCATGTTATCTATTCTTTTTACGCCAGGCCGGATGTAATAATGCTGTTTTTCGTGCTTTGGCCGGTATATGTTTCCCTGGAAATATTATCCGGCAAAACCAGCTCAAAAACTTATTTATTTGCAGGACTTCTCATCGGGCTCGCTACGGCGACAAAGTTAAGCGCCGGTATTTTCGGCATAGTTCCGTTTCTTGCACACTTTATCAGGAATGACGGTAAATTCACCGAAAAAATTAAAGACAAAAACCTCTGGCTGTTGACTGGTTCCGGTTTTGCGGGTTTTTTAATCGGCTGCCCTTATGCAATTTTTGATTTTCCTACCTGGTGGTATTATTTTAAAATGAATATTGCCTTCGCCCAGAATACAACTCATCCGATTGAATATGCATTGCACGGGCCAGGATGGCAAAGTTATATATCTTACTACCTGCCTAATTCGATAGGCTTTCCGGTAGTATTTACAGGGCTGATGGGGTTCGTATATGTATTGATTTCCACAATAACAAAAAAGGGGAAATCAGAAAAACGGATTTACGATACCTTATTCCTTATTTCCGGGCTTATTATCTATTTTGTAATTTCGAAAACTAAAAATCAGGCGGCGGTATATACGATTCCGGTTCTGCCGTTTTTTGTTTTGTTTACGGGCAGGTTATTGGACATTTTGTTAAACTCAACGCTTTTCAAAAAACCTTTATCGGCAATCCTGTTCGCTATAGCATCGATTCTCGTACTCGCGCCTACATTGACGTATTCAGTGGCTTACCTTAAACTATATTCGTCCGTAAATACAAGAGAATTGGCTTCAGAGTGGATAGATAAAAATATACCTAAAAACAAAACAATTGCCATTCCCAGAAGCTATTTCTGGACACCCGGGATTTTAAGGCAATATAATCCGCCGTACAAGGTTTTAATGGGGGGAGATATCCAATCCGCGTTAAGCGACGCAGTTTTAGGCCTTGATAAAATTTCACGCAGCGCCGATTATATAGTTATTACGGAATTCGAATACAGGGATTATATGGTAAAAAATATTTCATCACAAATTTTTCCTGAACAGGAAAAAATCATCAAGGATACGATTCTTAACAAAAAACGATTTGAAGAGGTTGTCTCGTTCGATAAAGAAGCCGAATTTCTTGGATTTAAATTTAAAAAAGATTTTCCACCGCATGACTTGTTAATCCCTAACCCGAAAATAACGGTTTATAAGAAAAAAGCATGAACACGAAATTCACAAAAAAACAGCTGCTCGTTATCCTTTCTTTAGGTTTTTTATACGCAATAATCAGTTTTATCTACCTGGACAAATACCCGTCCGTTTATTGCGATGAAACCATATTCACTGAACCTTCGTTGCGTTTATTACAGCATGGGTCTTTCGGAACCATCCTATTCCCGCCTATTGCAGGGATGGACATCACTAACGCGCTATCTGGGCGCATCTACCTTCTTTTTAACAGCCTGGTTTTCTTTATTTTTGGGTATGGAGTAACACAAATGAGGTTACAGCCGTTTTTAGCAGGATTGGTCGTAATATTTTTGACTTATAAAATCTCACAAAAATTCTTTTCCAACAAGTGGATTTCGATATTGTCTGCGATAACTCTGGCTTTATCGCACCTGTTTGTAATGCATTCGCACCTGGCGCGCCCGGAAATGTCAACTACTATGTTTCTGCTTTTGGGAGTATATTTGCTTCTTGTTTTTACTGAAAACAAATCGCCTGTTATCTTGTTTTTTACGGGATTAACAGCGTCGTTGTCTATAGATGTACACCCGACTATAGGCCTCATAAGTTTTATTCTGATTTCATTTTTGACAATACAAAAGTTCTTTTCTGAATCTATTGACCGTAAGCTTCTTATATACGGTCTCCTTGGAATATTTGCGGGATGCCTCTGGATGTTTTACGTGCACATATTTTTACATCCGGATTACTTTTTCCTGCAATACAGGCTTCATTCAGAATCTGAAGCGCCCCCTTTAGGGACAAGGTCTCTTTATGCCATTATGGCTCCGGCTTTCCGTAGGTATTACAACTTTTTTTGGTTAGGCCGATTCCATAGGAATATGTTCCTTCTTTTGTTATTTATTATTTCGTTGTTATATGGCTTGTTTAAAAAAGAAAAAGGGCAAATGACTATAATCTACATAACCATCGTGACTATAATAAGCTTCATTCTATTTGTGCCCAATACGACAAATTTCTATTTGATTTTAACTTACCCTTTTATAATCATTTTAAGCGTAAAATTTTTACACGATTTTCTTTTATCAAAAAGCACATACAAAATTATCCTAAGTTCTGCGCTTATTGTAGGGCTTTCAGCTCTTCTCATTAGTGAAAATGCCTATAAAGCCCAATTTATTAAATCTGATTACTATGGCTTTATCGGCAAACTAAAAAAGTATATTCCTGAAAAATCAGTAGTCATGGGTTATACCGGCTATTCCATGGGATTCGAAAACAATGTATTTTTTTCTGATTTTTTCGTCTATGGCTGGCAATATCATTACAATGGAATGAATAACAAAAAATTAGTGGGATTTTTAGGCCACAATATCAAAGAATTATTAAAAAATGAAAAAGTTGAATACATCATAAAGGATGAAGGATTTTGCGGTTTTTTAAACAAACATGATTTTAATGAATTGAATGAATACATAAAGACGGATTATAAACTGGTTGGGTCAGTAGAAGATGACTTTTACGCAAGCTCAGGGCGTTACGCCACCAGAGAAAAGTGCAAAGCGGATATTTACAAATTAATCAGCGGTAAAAATAAAATCTGAAGACAAGGGGTTAACTTATGTGGTTGTCAGTTTTAATTTTTGTTGTGATAACTCTGATTCTTGGCTGGACCTTATTCGGATACTTTATCTATTTGTTTTTAATCGGATTGTTCAACCAGAAGAAACCTCCTGTTTTTCCTGAAATTTGGCCCAAAATATCAATTATTGTCCCTTGTTACAATGAAGCCGGACATATTTTAGAAAAAGTAAAAAATCTTAAAGAAATTGATTACCCGCCAGACTTGCTTGAAATAGTATTTGTTGACGGAGGATCTTCGGACAACACGCTGGGTTTACTAAAAATGGAAATAACCCGGGATAAATTTTTTAGAATAGATGTCTCGCCAAAAAAAGGCAAAATAAACCAGCTGAATCACATATTACCCGAAACCAAAGGCGATATTATTGTAAATACAGATGTTGACGGCTTATTGAATAAAGAAGCGATAAAATGGATTGCTGCTGAATTTGCCCAGGATCCGTCTGTGTCCGTTGTAGGCGCGTACTGCTATCCTGACGATACGCTTGATATTGAACATTGTTATTGGTCTGCCCAAAATAAGAGCAGATTCCTGGAAACTTTTGCTAAAACTTCGTCCATAGTCGTTGCCCAATGCTACGCTTTTAGAAAAGAATTGCTGAAATCATTCCCGGAAGATGTTGTTGCCGATGATGTTTATGTAGCTTTTCTGGCAAATTCTTCAGGATTGAAAACCATATATTCCAACCTGGCAAAAGCCCCGGAAATAAGAACTCCCAAAAATTATTCTGATTTCATTCCGCACAAATTCCGTAAAAGTAACGCCTATTTGAGGGAATCGCTTCGTTTTGTATATAAACTTCCGGATATGGATAATTTCTTTAAGATGATGTTTGTTACTAAAATAGCCCAGCAGCTTTTCCTTCCATTGGCGTTTTTTTCATGGCTATTTTTTGCAGGAGTGCTTATCACTTTATTCCGTTTTGATATTGTAATCATAGGAACCCTTTTATTGCTGGTTCTTTTAATTATTACCAACCGTATTTTCAACTGGGTTAAACTGCCCGACGGGCTCCACAAATATTCTCTCTGGACTATAATAAGAGTTTACATAATCACGAACATAATTGTTTTTTCTACGGGTTTGAGTTATCCTTTCTACCGCCAGGACAGCAGTTATAAACGCCTGGAAAACAAATAACAAAATGACTATACCGGAATTTAAGCAGAATTTCAAATATGCTTTCAGGCCCCATAAACCCAGGCTTTTTTTTCGGCTGGCCTCGGCTCTGGCTAAAAGCAAGATATTTCACAAACCGCCGTTAAGATATGTTGATTTCGCCATAGATTTTGACTGCAACCTGCGTTGTAACCATTGTTTTGCCACGGCGTTGAAAAAATCCGGCAAAAAACAAATGGCCCCGGAGGATTATAGTCGGGTCGCAGAGGAATGTATGAAATTAGGCACGGTCAATTTTTCCTTCCAGGGCGGTGAGCCGCTTATGTTTAAAAATCTGCCCGCAATTATTAAATCATGCAAACCTGACAGAAATGTTATCTCTGTAACGACAAACGGAACCCTTTTGAACAAGGATAAAATACAACAGCTGAAAGAAATAGGAGTTGACATTCTTACTATCAGCCTTGACAGTTCGATAGCAAAAGAACACGACGCTTTCAGGGGAATGGCGGGGGCCTTTGAAAAAACTATTTCAGGCATAAAAACAGCTCTTAAAGAAGGCCTTAATGTAACTCTGGGCACTGTGGTGACCCACCAGACTCTTAAAAGCGAAGGGATAAACGGTATAATAAAATTGGCATTGGAATTAAAATTAAACCTTAACCTGATTTTGCCTGTACCCATAGGCCGCTGGCACAACAACCAGGAAATAGCCCTGAATGAAGAAGATTTGAATTATATTGACGCACTCACAAAAAAACACGCACCTTATGTCAGGACAGATTTCCAGGCTAATCTGGGTGAATTCGGGTGCGGGGCAGCAAAAGAAATTTTATATTTGACCCCTTATGGGGATGTGCTTGTTTGCCCTTTTATACATATATCTTTTGGAAATATCTTTGAAGATTCTATTGAAACTATCCGTAAACGCGCCCTGCAAAACCCTTATTTGTCATATTATCACCAGAAATGTCTTGCTTCAACAGATAAAGAATTTATAGAAAAGTATTTGAATAAAACTTATAATTCAGATGATCTGCCGTTAAAAGCTGAAAAAGTGTTTAATAAATAATATGAAAGCATTCGTTACAGGAGCAAACGGTTTCATAGGAAGAGCTCTCACCCAACGGCTTCTGCAAAATGGATTTGAGGTTATTGCGCTTGTAAGAAAAAACAGCAAACACATACCGCCTGGAATAAAAATTGTGACCGGTGATATCCTTGACATTGATTCACTCAAAAACACCACGGGTTACGGCTGCGACAGGCTTTATCACCTTGCGGCAATGATAACTTTCGACCCCAATCGGAGGGAAGAACTTTTAAAAGTAAACGGGCAGGGAACATCAAATATCCTTGAAGCCGCTTCCCAATGGAAAATAGATAAAACCGTTGTTGTAAGCAGTGCCTGCACAATAGGTATTTCTAATTCAAAAAATATCGTACTGGATGAAAATACGCCTTTTAACGAGAAGCTAGCCAAAGCGAATCCTTATTTAGAAAGTAAAATATTAACAGAAAAAATAGCCAAAGAAGCATCAAAGAAACAAAGTGTAATTATTGTAAACCCGACTACTGTTTACGGGCCTGGCGACTGGTCGCTAAATTCCGGGACTCTGGTCGCGCAAACCGCAAAATCCAAAATGCTTCCGGTGCCTCCCGGAGGAAGCAACGTAATTGACATTGATGATTTAGTTGATGGTATTATATCAGCAGGGGAAAAAGGGACATCTGGAAAAAGATATATTTTATCAGGAGAAAATTTGTTATTTAAAGACATATTTACGACTATTGCTGAAGTCATAGGAAATAAACCGATTTATATTCCAATACCGGCTTTAATGCGCTCCCCAATGGCTGGGGCTGCCGGGTTCGCAGGATTTGTCTTAAGAAACCGTTTCATCACTTCGCAGATTGTAAATGATTTGTTCAAATTTAAATATTACTCCAACGAACTTGCAAAAAAGGAACTCAACTGGAGGCCCAGGGGAAATTTTAAGTCGACTATCGGACGGGCCTGGAAATTTTATAAACAAGAGAAATTAATTTAGATGGAACATAATAAAGCCACAGAGCAATCAGTAAAGAATGCGAATATCGAGTTTTACAACACTATAGCGGATTCCTATGAAAAAATAGACGGAAGGCGCTCGCCGAAACTTGAGGCTTGGATCAGGACCACTTTATCTGAGCTTGCGAAATTATCATCTGCAGGGACTCTATTAGACATAGGAACCGGCAGCGGCTTAGTAACCAGATGCGCAGAGGGAATATTCAAGGAAAGAATCGGCTTAGATATTTCTCAAAAAATCCTGGAGTCATCCCGCAGTTCTTTCGATCTTGGAGTTTGTGCCGATATTGACCGTCTGCCCTTTACCAGCAGCAGTTTCGATGCCATTACCTGTTTTTCAGTCTTACATCACCTTTACGACTTTAAAGGACTGGTTTCTGAAGCAGCAAGAGTCACAAAATCCGGGGGCGTCTTTTACAGCGATCATGACATGGATATCAATTTTAATAACAAATTCGGGCCGATGATAAACATATACCGCAAAAGCCGCAATGCAGCTTCAAAATACAGGAAAGCGGCAAATAAAATAACCAATGAGCTCTATAAACTATCTGAGTGGCAGGAAAACGGAATAGATTCAGAACATCTGATTAACCTTTTTATCGAAGCAGGCTTTTCTGTTAAACCAAAATTCCATTGGTTCGGACTGAACCCGCTTTCAGATTTAATATTCGGAAAAACAAATATGAGGAGAGGCTATGCGCCATTGTTTTCCCTGGTGTGTACAAAATTATAAAAATAAAAACACTTTTAATTAATCCGCCTGACCTGAATTTTGCAAAACTTTCTACCGGCTGGAACCTGGAAATTGACTCCATCGGCATGTTTCCGCCTTATGGCCTTATAAGCCTGGCCGCTTATATCCAAAAACACAGCAAGCATGAAATAAAAGTTTTAGATTGCAAAGCGGAAGGCAATAATTTTGAATTCCTGGAAAGCAGGATTAAAGAATATCAACCTGACGTTATCGGAATAACTGCTTTTACTTATACATTTTTTGACGTTTTAAAATCCTGCAAGTTGATCAGGCAGGCCCTGCCAAAAGCGCATATTTGTATTGGCGGCCCCAATGTCATACTTTTTCCTGAAGAAACTATTCTTCATAAAGAAATAGACAGCGTGATAATCGGCGACGGTGAAATCCCTTTTTTAAATCTTCTGGATAATCTTTCAAAAAGCGAACCCCTGGACAATATTGAATACGTGCTTACTAAAAATAATGTTTCTTCAAAAAACGGCGTGTTTGACATAGCCTATATAAAAGACCTGGATTCCCTGCCATTCCCCGCTTACGGCCTGATAAAAGGCGATTTATATAAAGGCACCTTTGGAACAGAAAAGAAGATGGTAAATATCTGCAGTTCCAGGGGATGCCCGTACCAATGCACATTCTGCCAGGTCCTGGTAAAAAAATACCGATCACATTCAGTAGGTTATATGACTGAAATGATAAAACAATATTATAGCCAGGGTTATACTGAATTCTATTTTTTTGACGATTTGTTCAATATTTCTACTCAAAGGGTTATAGATATTTCGAACGCAATTTTATCGAATAATTTGAAAATAAACTGGATTTTCAGAGGCAGAGCGGATAAAATAAATGAAGAAATGATCAGACTGGCGAGGAAGTCCGGTTGTTCCCAGATAATACTGGGAGTTGAAGATTACACGGATGAAGGGCTTAAAACAATAAAAAAGGGCGTTACAATCGAGCAGGTTAAAAAATCGATAAAACTTGCGCATAAATACGGCATTGAAGTATCTACAAACTGGATAATAGGCCTGCCTGCTCATAAAACACCGGATGATATTAAAAAACTTGTTGAAATTTCAATAAAAATAGGCTCGGATTATGCGCAATACGGGATATTGCAATTATTGCCAAAATGCGAAATGTTTGATGAAGCTGTCAAGGACGGTATAATCCACGGAAACAGCTGGAAAGATTTCGTAAAAAACCCTGTGCCTAATTACCAGATAGAACCCTACAATAAATATATATCTTTGGATGAATTGTCTGTATTATACAAATACTGCCATACGAGATTTTATAGAAGGATACCCTATATATTAAAAAGGCTGATTAAGCTTAAAAATTTCGGCCAGTTAAAAAGAATGATTAAACCCGCAATAAGGATCTTATTCAAATGAACATTTTATTTTTAAATCCGCCGTTTTTGTTAACTCAGGACAGCCCATACAGCAAGACCGGCGCTATACTGCCGGCTTTGGGGATACTCTATGTTGCTTCATACCTTAGAAAATATCATCCTGAACATAAGATACAGGTTTTTGACGGGCCCGCTTACAAGCTGACCATCGAGTCTTTTAAAGATAAATTAAATGAGTACAACCCGGATGTAGTCGGAATCACAATTTACACCACAACATTTCCTGTTGTGATGGAAACCATAAAAATTGCCAGGGAAAAATTCCCGAAAGCATTAATTGTCGCCGGAGGCCCGCACGCATCAATATTTCCTGAAGAATGCATCAATTTGGCAAATGCGGATATTGTAGTTTTAGGCGAGGGAGAGAAAACATTTACCAGCCTGATTGAACATATTGAAGCAAAGAAAGATATTTCAGGAGTTTTAAATATTGTTTACAGGAAAAATGGGCAGGTCAACCATACTGAAAGGAAGATGGAGATAATAGATTTAAACGCTATTCCTTTTCCGGCAAGAGATTTGCTGGAAATCCACAGATACAGGCCCGCAAAGGGGACTTATAAACGGCTTCCCGCTTTGAACATGATTACTTCAAGAGGATGCCCGTACCAGTGCTGTTATTGTTCAAAGAACGTTTTTGGGTCGAAATACAGGGCTCAGTCGCCTTCAAGGACTATTGAAGAGATAGAACTCCTGATAAAAAACTACGGTATAAAAGAAATATACTTTAACGACGATGTATTTACTCAGAATATGAAAAAAACAGAAGAATTATGCGACCTGCTTATAGAAAGGAAAATAGATTTAACCTGGGGCTGCAGCACAAGGTTCAATCTGGTTACTCCGAAATTATTGGAAAAAATGAAAAAGAGCGGTTGTATCACAATAGGCTATGGCATAGAATCCGGCGACCCTGAAATGTTAAAAATCATAAGCAAGGATATTTCGCTGGACCATGCAAAAGAAGTTATCAAATGGACAAAAAAAATAGGGATCGAATCCAGGTCCTTCTATATATTCGGGTTCCCTGGCGAGACAAAAGAATCCATGAACAGAACCTTTCAGACTGCGCTTGATTTAGATACTGACTTTGTGATGTTCAATCTTGCCATTCCGATACCGGGAACAGAAATGTATAATCAAGCGGACGCTGAAAATTCGTTGATCTATAAAGGCCTGGAATTATATAAAAGAAGCGACGGGCCCCATTACCTCATTAAACTCAAAGATATCAGCGAGAATGAACTTCGACAATTCTATAAAGATGCTTATAAGAAATATTATCTGAGGCCTCATTATATTTTAAAGAGGATTTTAAATATCCGTTCATTCGACGACTTAAAAAGAAATATAAGCGGCCTTCTTTCGTTTATAAGCTGGTTAAAATGAACAATCAAAAATCCGTTGAATCTAACCGTATTTACTATTCAACAAAAGCCCTGGGCTATAATTTAAGCTCGAGGACTTTTACAAATTTCAGAAATTATTTTAAGAAACTTCTATTAAAAGCTTCAGAAAATTGCAGTGATACCATTAAACTCCTGGATATCGGCACCGGGACGGGTTATGCTATCGGGTTAGCGGTTGAAAGCTTAAAAGCTAAGAATTTACAGTTGTTTGGCTGTGACGTTTCACAAGACATGATGGAAATCGCTTCAAAAACCTATCCTAATGCGGATTTAAAACTATTTGACGGCATTGAACTGCCAAAATATAATACATCATTCGATATAATAGTTTTCTGCGCAGTCTTGCACCATATTTTTGACCCGCTGCCGCTATTGAGCCAGGCCGTAGATTTACTCTCTGAAAATGGAGTAATAATAATAACCCAGGAACCTAATTCAATTATAAATAAATATTTACAGAAGTTTTTAAAATTATTAAAGCGTTATCCGTCCGTTGAAACTGAATTGGCGGAATACCACCAGTATTTTACCTTCGGTTTATCACCGAAAAAGTTAGCATCCTTTCTAAAAGAGAAGGGATTGTCAGTTGAAGTGTCGTACACAAATGCAACCTTTGCAGACGAAGTGACAAAAAATATCCCGTTTTTAGGGAATTTTATATCAAAACCGTTTTTATTATTGAAATCAAAATTTCTTGCTCTGAGTTACACAATAATAGCAAAAAAATGAAAACTGCCTTATTCGTACCGTTCATTCCGGATGAAAACACTACTCCCTCATTAGGGCCGCTGTATCTATTGGGCCTTCTTGAAAAAAATGATATCGAAGGTTTTCTGTTTGATGAAAGAATAGACCCTAAGGCCCTGGATAAACTTTTAGCCTATAAGCCCGATATTGTGGGAGTAAGCGCAGTTACGCCAGCTTATTTGAGAGGGCTTGGTGCAGTTAAGGAAATAAAAACATCTTTGCCAAATGTCAAAATAGCTTTCGGGGGCGCTCATCCCTCAATTCTTCCGGACTCTGTCATAAAGGAACCTGCAGTAGATTATGTATTTACCGGCGAAAGTGAATTTCCTTTTCTTGAATTATGCAGGAAAATAAAAGAAAACAATATTTCCAAAGAATCTCTTTCCCAGGTCAACAATTTATATTTTAAAAATGGAACTGAAATTGTTCAAACTTCAAGACAACCTTTTCTTGAAGATAAGGATTTAGACAAACTGCCTTTTCCTGCATTCCATAAAATGGATCTCGCCCTGTATTTTTCAAATACGCAGACTCATGGGCTTTTTAAGAAAGGGAAAAGAATATTGCCGGTTATGACAACCAGGGGATGCCCAAGCACCTGTACTTTTTGCTGCAGGGTAATGGGCCGGAAAATCCGCTGCAGAAGCGTTGATAATGTAATGTCTGAAATAAATTACCTGATAAAACAATATAAAGTTGACGAAATATATTTCGAAGATGACAATTTTACGGTGCTTCGAAACAGGGCCCTGGAAATCCTTGACAGGATGACAGCTATTAAACCTCCGGTATATTTGAAATTCGCCAACGGAATACGGGCTGATTTAGTTGACGCTGAAATACTTAAAACCATGAAAAAAGCAGGCGTTTATTCATTATCCTTTGGTATCGAATCCGGTTCTAAAAACACTCTTGCGAAAATGAAAAAAGGACTGAACCTTGAAAAAGCGAGAGAAAATATTTTATTAGCCAAATCCCTGGGATTTCTTGTCGGTTCAAACTGCATTATAGGGTACCCGGAAGAAACTATTGAAGATATTAAAGAATCTATTAATTTCTTTTTAAAACTTCCTTTAGACAGCATGGCTATAGTAAACCTTGTCCCATTTCCGGGAACAGAAGCCCGGGCTGTATGTGAAGAGAAGGGGTACCTCACAGATAAAGCATTAAACTGGGATAACTATTATTTTTCAATAAATAACCCAATCCCGCTGATAAAAACTCCCATGCTGCCCGAAAATAAATTAGTAAGTATCATACACAAGGCTTATAATAGGATGTACTTCAGGCCCAGCTGGATTATACGTTCAATCAAACACCTCTCTGTAAGCCAAATCGTAAGAGGAATTAAAATACTTATATTCAATAAAGGAAAAAAGTGAAATGAATAACCCTTACCGCATACTGTTGTTATCAGCGCCCTATTTGACTGAATATATGCGCAATGCCCGCTGTGATTTCGTTTCGCTGTCCGCAACCCAATGGTATCCTATATTGCTCGGTTACTGCGGAGCTTACCTGGAAGGACAGGGATATGCTGTTAAATTTGTAGACGCGCCGGCTCAATATCTCGATCACGAAAAAACAAAACAAATAATACTTCAATACAAACCTGATCTTTTAGTTCTTTATACGGGGTATATGAGCGAGCAAAACGATATCGATTTTGCCGATCCAATAGTTGAAGAATTGAAATGTGACGCCGTGATTGTCGGCCCTTTTGCTTCAATAGACCCGAAAAAAACCCTTTCAAAAACAAAAGTAATTAATAAGCTGGTCATCAGCGAGTTTGAATATCCTGTCAATGAGCTGGCTAAATGGGAAAAATTAAGTGAAATAAAAAATCTTTGTTATAAAGAAAACGGAAAAATCTTCATAAATCCAATCCGGCCCTATCTTACAGGCGCCCAATTGGACACGATCCCTTTCGTTTCGAAATTCTTTAAAAACCATATTGACATTTACCGATATAAAACCCCGTCGGAATATTATCCGTTTATGGATATAATGTCAGGCCGCGGATGTAAATGGGGAATGTGCACTTATTGCCTTTGGGTGCATACTTTCATCAAGGGGATGACTTATAATTTACGCAGTGTCGAAAATGTAATCGAAGAATTCCATTTTATTGAAAAAGAAATGCCAGAAATACGCTCCGTAATGATCCAGGATGACACTTTTACACAGGATCGCGCGGCAAGTTTTTGCGAGCAGAAGATAAAAGCCGGAATTAAACTGCAATGGTCCTGTTATGCCAGGGCGGATATGGGCTTGGACGTTTTGAAAATGATGAAGAAAGCAGGATGCAGGAACCTCCACGTAGGCTATGAATCTGCCGACCCTGAAGTGCTGAAACACATTAAAAAGGGCTTAAGGGTCGAGCAAATGACCAAATTTACCCAAGATGCAAAGAAAGCCGGCCTTCAGATTCATGGTGATTTTGCATTTGGTTTCCCGGGTGAAACCCCGCAAAAAGCTCAAAAAACAATTGATTGGGCTTACAAATTAAACCCGCATACAGCCCAATTTCAACTTATGATACCTTTTCCCGGAACGCCTTTTTATAACGAAATGAAAGAGAAAAATTGGTTAAACACTCAAGGCCAGCCGGATATGCCTCAATTTTCGAACGAACAAATACGCAAAACAGCAAAGAAAGCGTACCGCAAATTTTATTTGAGCCCAAAACATTTGTGGAAATCAATTCTTCACCCCAGGGAATACGTTTTCAGCAGGCTCAAGACAATAAGCCGCGCAATTCCCGCAATATTTTGGTCTAAATGGAAGGTTTGAGAGTGAAAAAACAATTTTCAAAGATACTTTGCTGTCCCGATTGTAAAGCTAAGCTGGAACTCAGGGAAAATGAAACTATTAACGATGAAGTCAAATCTGGCTTTTTGAAATGCCAAAATTGCAAAAAAGAGTACAAAATTTTAAATTATATACCTGTATTTATTGAAGAAAAACTGGTATAATTTATTCCTATGAAAAAAACTTTTTCATTCTTCTGCCCGGCATATTATGATGAAAAGAATATAACTCTGGTAATAGAGAAGGCAGTAAATCTTTTGAACGAGATTGCCCAGGACTACGAGATCTTTATAATAAACGACGGCAGTCCGGATAATACAGGCAAAGTTGCGGATGAACTCGCTGTCAAATACCCCAAGGTCCACGTTATTCACCACCCAAAAAATCTTGGTTACGGGGCCGCCCTCCAGGATGGTTTTAAATACGCCAATAAATTTGAATATGTGCTTTTTACCGACGGCGATAACCAATATGACGTTTATGACTTTAAAAAGTCCCTCCAGCTTCTTGATCAATATGACATGGTGATCGGGTATCGTGAATTCAACGCAAACAGCAACCTGCGCAAATTAGTATCTATCTGCTACAACTTTTTTATCAGAACGCTTTTCGGGGTTAATTTTAAGGATCTGGGTACGGCTCTGCGGGTAGTTAAAAGGGACGCGGTCAACAAGATACATATAACCTGCACAGGCCCTTTTGCTCCGGCAGAAATAGTTCTTAAACTTGCAAAACTCGGGTTTAATATCGGCATGGTCCCGATTAGGTCCTATCCGCGCTTGCATGGTAAATCAACCTCGTTAATACCAAAAAATGCATTTGAAACAATTAAAGACATCCTGCGGATCTGGTGGCTGATTAGAACTAAACAGTTCTAAAACCTATGAATCTCAAAAAAAACAATATTTTAAACGGCCTTTCTGCGATTCTCCAATCAAAAATTAACCGGATTTACAACAAACCAATAAAACCAAAAGTAATTGCCTATAGCGTAACCTGGCGATGCAACGCAAAATGCCCTATGTGCGGCCTTCAAAGCATGGATAATACACTGAAAGACCCGTCACAAGAATTGAACGCTGAAGAAATAGCAAAAGCTTTTAGTGACAAAGCGCTGAACTCTCTGGACCTTATTCGTTTTACCGGCGGAGAACCTTTCCTAAAAAACGATTTTACAGAGATTGTCGACGCCATTCGCAAAAATGCTGATCCGAAAATATTTTATATAACCACAAACGGCTCATTTCCGGGCAAAATCAGGGATTTCCTCGAATTTTTCAAAAACAAGAATATTAATCTTAACATCCAGGTTTCTTTCGACGCGCCTAATAAATTGAATGATAAGATCAGGGGAATACCAGGGTTATATAATAAAGTCATTGAAACTCTTGAAATTCTAAAAAAAGCCAAGGAATCGATGCCGTCGCTTATTGCAGGCGTTAACCAGACTATTACACGCGAAAACTTGAATGAAATAAACCCAATGAACAAACTGATGAAAAAACTCGAATTAGAACATAAGATATATATTGCCGTCAGCTCACATGAAAGCACGATTTTATCCGGTTTAAGAAAATCTTTTGAATATAAATTAGCTTCAGATTTAAGCGAGGCTGAAATAATTAAGCTTTACAGCGAAATATTTAATATTTCGAATACCAAAGCAAAACCCAAAGGAATTACTGACGTAAACTATTTGTGGCATCTAGTTGAAAAATTCCTTTGGGAAGGCTCAAAAAACAGAATATTGAAACAAGGGAAAATTACCAGTATTCCCTGCCAGGCCGCTTTCCTTTACTTCCGCCTCATGCCAAACGGCGACGTTGTTCCCTGCACGCTTAAACCGGTTGTACTGGGCAACATCAAAAAAGAAAGTTTTTCAGATTTTTGGTATTCAAAAAAGTCGGATGAATTCCGGAAAAGAGAAGTTAAGGCCTGCTCCGGCTGCTGGGTAGAATGCGATATTGTTTCTAATTTCGTCTATTCGCCTTCTATCTTAAAAAGTTTTTTAGGCAGCTTACTATTTGGAAAGCATTAGAATAATATGAGCAAAAAGAGTGTTATTGTATTTTCTTCCGTTATGTTGACAGCCCTCCTGATTCGTTTTTGGGGAATCTGGTTTGACCTGCCATATTTATACTCCACCGAAGAGTACAAAACTGTTAATTATGCGCTTAAAATGGGCGGGGGGGATTTAAACCCGCATTTTTTCAACTATCCGTCATTATACTTATATTTCACACTTAGTATCTCCGGAGTTTATTTCATTTTCGGAAAGCTTGCAGGTTTTTTTTCCAACTCGCATGCGTTTGCTTTGTCTTTCATAAAAAATCCCACAAATATATACCTGATATTGCGTTTTGTTTCCGTTTTATGGTCAACTGCAATAGTAGCTTTAATGTACTTCCTGGGCCTTAAAATGCGTTCCCATAAAACCGGAATTTTTGCGGTGTTAATGTTGTCTTTTATTCCGTCGATAATCCAATCGTCCCATTTAATTCAACCGGCCCTGCCAAGCGCATTTCTTGTTCTTGTGTCTTTTTATTTTTTAATTGATTACTTAAGCCGGGATAATGATAAATCCTTTTATTTTGCCTGTATTTTCTCGGGCCTGGCAATAACCACTTTTTATAATGCAATCCCAATGATTGCTCTTATCCCAGTCGCTTACTGGATAAAGAATAAGCGGATAAAATTGAGTGTTTCATTGCTGGCAGGTGTGTTTTTAATAGTTCTATTTTTTATTATTGGCACTCCGTATTCAATTCTGGATTATAAAACATTTTTGAATGACTTTTCCGGACATTCTGTAGGGTTACATAAAAACCCGCTTGACGGAATGATTCCTGTTTTTCTCCATTACCTATTTATTGGAAATAAAGGGCATGTGTCTGCAAATACTGGAATACCTATTATCGGGTTGCTATGTTTTATCGGGGTATTTAATATAGTTTTTTGCGGTAATGAACGAAAAAAACAGGGCAATTTATTGATTCTTTCAGCCCTGATACTGTTTACTATCCCGGTTATTTTCTATCACAATTCAGGCCCCGGCTATTTGTTTCCGGTTTTCCCTTTATTTATTCTTGCCGGGGCTCAATTCCTGGATACAATAAGCAACAGTAAATATAATAAACTGATCACCGGGGTTTTTATCCTGGCTTTATTGCCGTCAATAATATTTTGCTTAAAACTTGATTACGCGTATACCAGAAAAGACTCAAGGACTATCGCAAAAGAATGGGTGGAATCAAATATCCCTTCCGGTTCAAAAATACTTATTGATATGTACCCTAATTGCCCGCCGATAAAAGAAACAAAAACCCAGTTAACACGCCTTTACAATAAAGCGGTAGAACTTAACCACTATAAAAAAGAATATCTAAAATTACAGTTAGAAGCGTATCCTGTCAGCGATAAAATAACAGGTTATGAGATCTTTAGAATACTGCGTCCTGCAAATGAAGTAAGCGGAACCATAGAAATGGTAAAAGAAGCGGAAAAAGTCCAGGATTTGATTGATATCAGCAATGGGTTCAGTTATTTGCGTAAATCAGGCATTAAGTATATAATCGCAGACAGCGCAGACGAATCAAGCGGCCTCGTTTCCAAAGATAAAGCGCTGATTTACTTTTACACCAATCTGCCAAAACAAGGGAAACTGATAAAGAAATTCTACCCGGAAAATAGGCTCTCTCCCGGCCCGGTAATCAGTATATATAAATTGATATGAACAACACCGATAATTTGCTTGTTTCAATAATTATTCCGGCTTATAATCAGGCTAAAACCCTTCAGCAATGTATAGAAGCAATAAACAGCTCTAACTATAAAAACTATGAAATAATCGCAGTTAATCCTGGCTCAACAGACAATACAGCTGAAATTTTAAAAAATTTTTCAATCAATACTGTCTGCATAAGGAATAAAACTCTTCCCGGGGAAACCCGTAATAACGGCGCTAAGATTGCTAAAGGGGAAGTTTTATTTTTTATTGATGCTGATGTTATTATAACTGAAAAAACAGTGGGGCATATAGCCGGTCAAATTGCCTCAAACACGGAATCAGCGGGTATATCCCTTATATATTCAAAAACAACCCCTAACAATGATTTTTACAGCCAATATCAAAATCTTTTTATACATTACCGGCTTATACAATTGCCAGAATATACGATAACCCCGACAACCTCGTGTTTGGCTGTAAGAAAAAGTGTTTTTAATGAAATTCATGGTTTCAATATTAACATGGAATCCTACGAAGATTTTGAATTTGGCTACCGTGTTTTTATTAAAAATAATAAAAAGTTTATTACTGACAAAAATGAACAAGTTATCCATCTAAAACGATTTACGTTTAAAACCTTACTTAAAGATTACTATGTTAAAGTTAAAAACATGATAACTTTTCGGTTGGCAAATAAGACCATGATTAAAAACCTGCCTGCGCAGGAAACAGCTATGCCTGTTTCATTGTTGCTAAGCTGGTTTTTCTCCATTATTTTATCAATATCGGCCTTACTTTATTTGATAAGGCTTGTTCCAATGCGTATGCCGGTTATTTCGTTATTTTTATACCTGCTGTCTGCTTTGCCTTTTTCTCTTTTCTTGCGTAAACACAAAGGAAACATATTTTTTATACAAAGTTTGCTTTTTAATATTGTTGTTGGTATAATCGTGTTTTATTCTGCATTAATTGGGTTTTTTAACTATCTTTTCGGGAATTACAGCAAAAATGAATATTTTTAATTTATTACGTCATTCAAAAAGAATGTTTTATAAAAAAGGGCTTCCAATCCAGCTTATTTTCTTTGTTACCAATAGGTGCAACTCAAAGTGTATTCATTGTTTTTATAAAAATAACCTTAATCAAAAAACAGACGAATTAACCGTAGATGAAATAGAAAGCTTTTCTAAGACATTAAAAAGTGTTTTGTGGCTGGCTTTAACCGGCGGCGAACCTTATTTGAGAAAAGATTTTCCCGAAATTACTAAAGTACTGTACAAAAATATGCGCCCGGAAATCATTACTATAACAACAAACGCCATTCAGAAGGAAAAAACCATATTAGACACGGTAAGCATTCTAAAGGAATGTAAAAAATCTAATATAATGGTGTATGTATCTATAGATGGTTTAAATCAAACCCATGAAAAAATCAGAGGAGTATCGGGTTGTTTCGGTAATACTATTTCAACGTTCAAAGAACTGCAAAAATTAAAAGCTAATTTCAAAAACTTCAGCTTATCTACCATAACGACTTTAAACCCGCTAAATCAGGAAGAAATACCCCTGCTTATGGAATTCATACAAAAAGAACTGCGCCCTGACAATATGTTCTTAAATCTTTTACGCGGGGATGCTGTTGACAAAACTACTAAAGAGGCAAGCATTAAAAAATACCTTGAATTTTTCAAATTAAGGGATTTGTTATACGCTCAACCTAAACCGAACTTCTTAAAAAAAATACTGCAATCAAAAGAAAGAATTCAACACCGTTTGATTGCTGAAACTTATGAAAAAAACAAATTTATTACACCCTGCTATGCGGGTAATTTAAGCGCTGTGATTAATGAAACAGGGGATGTCTATCCATGTGAAATGCTTGACAAAAAAATGGGCAATTTAAGGAAAAGCAATTATAATTTCCCTGAACTATGGTTTTCAAAGCAGGCAGATGAAGTAAGAGATTATATAAAAAGGTCGAAATGTTTTTGTACATACGAATGCGCAATGACAACTAACGTTTTTTTTAATCCAGCTTATATACCTAAAATTATCGCTAATTATTTCAAATGAAAACAAAGTATTTTTTTATTATTTTTTCGGTCATTTATGTAATATGGAATTTGTTTTACTTGGACAAATATCCAATTATAGACCTGGATGATGCTTGTATGGTGGAACCTGCCTGGAGTTTTGTACAAAATGGGCATTTTTCAGCTCCTACTTTTGAGGGCAGTTACGGATTGGAAAAATCCGATATTTACCACGGAAGGCTGCACATGCTGTCGATTGCTCCTTTCCTTAAAATATTCGGGCTTGGCACATTCCAGGCAAGAATTGGGTCGTTTTTAACAGGAATTTTGGTACTTCTCTTAGTCTATTTGACCGCAAAAAGATTGTTTTCAAAGTCAGTTGCGTTAAAAAGCGTCATATTGTTGTCTTTATCGGGATTATTTATTATATGCGCGCATCGCTGCAGGCAGGAAATGTTGTTAGTCCTTTTTATTCTACTGTCCTTTTATTTATTCCTGCTCTCTGTTGATAAAAAATCATCGCCATTATTCTTTATCTCCGGGCTGGTTGCCGGTTTGTCGGCTGACATCCATCTAAACGGCGTTATTGTCCCAATCATGCTATTCGTCCTGTTTATTTACGAGTATAAACTTAAAGCTTTCAAAGAAAAAGGTTTTTGGTTTTGTATGGCAGGCATAGCAATAGGAATTATGTGGTGGATTATAACGCATATTCTTGTTGACCCTGAATTATTCTTTGTTCAATGGAACGGCTTCGTAATGAAAGAATTTGGAACTCCGGGCAGCTCATTAGGCTTTAATCCTGTAAAATTATTGGCTAATGAGTCAAAGAGGTATATTGCATGGTTCTGGTCTACAACTTCACATAGGAATATGGTTGAATTGGTTCTACTGATAATCGGGTTGTCCGGCATTGCAATAAAAAGGGGAAAAAACGAAAATATCCTTATTACCTGCATATTAACTTTTTTGGTAATGTTTACTTTGATTGTAAGCCAAAAAGCGCCTTATTATATTTTTCTGTTTTTTCCATTTTTAATCATACTCGTAGTAAAAGGACTTGAAAATATCAAGATTGGCAACATCAATTTATCAAAATATGTTTTTTCTATGTTTGTTCTTTTCTATATAACATTGATGTTTTTTATCAGCATGAAATATGATGATGTAAGTTATAACGACTATGGGCTTAAAGTGAAGAATTTCGTACCTCCGGAAAGGTGCGTTTTAGGCGATAGCATCCTCTGGTTTACATTCAGCGGGCAAAAGTTTTATTCTGAACTGTCGTATTCTTATTATTACAAAGTCACAAAGAAAGACCTTGCTTCATACCTTAAAGAAAAAAATATCGAGTATATTGTATTTGGCAAAGACCAGATAGAATCCTTTGTTAACTCAGGCTATTTCAAATCTAATTACCAGCTTGTTACAACCTTATACGATGAATATTTTGGGAGCGGCGGAATGTTGAAAAAAGAAACTAACAGGTACCTTACTTTAGTTTACCGTAAAAAGAGGCTATAATGGAAATGGAAAGATATCAGCATGAAGTTTTAAGGACTTTTGCGTTAACCCACAACTATAATTCATGGATTATCAGTATGTTAAAACCATACCTTGGGAAAAATATCCTTGAAATAGGCTGTGGGATTGGAAATTTGACGTTTTATTTGACCAAACTGGGAAAACTGACCTGTTTAGATAAATCCTTGTCTTTCATTCAACACATGAAGATTGATTATCCTGATATTGATTTTTTTGATACTGATATCGCAGGGGCTGGAGATAAAATACTGAGGTTAAAAGAAAAAAACATCGATACGATAGTTTGTGTAAATGTTCTTGAACATATAGAAGATGATACTAAAGCGCTTGAAAATATGTATAAAATCCTGCAGCCAGGGGGCAAGTTATTGGTTTTTGTGCCGGCCCTGCCTCTGCTTTACGGCTCTTTAGATAAAAACCTGGATCATTTCCGCAGGTATTCAAAAAAGGAATTGGTTCACGTGTGTCCAAATTAGGATTGAAAAAGCCTGAACTATTCCCTATAATGGTGTGATTCAAAACCATACCAAAACCCGATTACCGTCGGGTCTACAAGGAGGTTCAGGCTTATGAATCATCATACATTATTCGGACAATT
>JAHIVV010000032.1 GCA_018816525.1 Elusimicrobiota bacterium | reverse complement strand
TTTAAAAGAACTGGGAGCAGGTGAAATTCCAATGATAAAAGTTTATAATAAAATCGACCTTATACACCCAAATTGCGTTGACGCGTTAAAAAATGATAAAAATTCGTTGTTTATTTCAGCAAAAAACGGGGCGGGTTTTGATGAACTACTTGACAAAATCGATAAAGTTCTATATACTCAAAAAACGACAGGAACTGTATCGATAAACTATAACCAGCCAAAACTGGTTGATTTTGTGTTTTCTAATACCAAAATACTTGAAAAATCGTACCACGGCGCGGAAATGAAATTGAAAATTCAAACCGATGAATTGACCTGGAATAAAATTCAAAAACAATTAAAAAATAAATGAACATCGCAAATCTGATTACCCTAATAAGAATACTATTAGTCCCTGTCTTTATTTATTACCTTAAGTTAGGTAATAACAACAGCATACCCTTGATTATTTTTTCTATATGCGTATTAACTGACCTGCTTGACGGTTTTTTGGCAAGAACATTAAAAATGCAGACCCAAATTGGAAGTACTCTTGACCCGATTGCCGACAAAGTATTGATTATATCCTCATATTATATCTTTTGCGCGCTTGGCAAAATACCCATGTGGCTATTCCTGCTGGTCATAGGCAAAGACATCATTATTGTCTCAGGATTGATATTTATCTTCACTATAACGCATAAATATAGAATTTCAGTTCAATTTATAGGTAAACTTAATACCACAATGCAAGTGTTGACTATTTTTCTTGTATTACTGGGCTTGCCAAATCTTCAGATATTATTCTTTGCAACCGGGCTTACTACGCTTTTAACAACCCTTGATTACTATTTAAAAGGTTCAAAACTTCTGGCTAGCTAAAAAAATGCAAAAAATACTTCTAATCACCATAATGTCGTATTTAGTGGGCAGTATCCCTACCGCTTACCTGTTCGCGAAAATTCTCAAAGGTATCGACATTAGAAAACATGGTTCCGGCAACCCGGGCGCAACAAATGTTTTCAGGACAGTCGGAAAAACAGCCGGAGTTATTGTTTTCATTATCGATATGCTGAAAGGCTTTCTCGCCGTTTACCTGGTTTCAAGATTTTTTAACGCTGACATAAATTATTCTTTACTTTCCGGGATTGCCGCAATAGGCGGGCATAACTGGACCGTCTGGCTGTCATTTAAAGGCGGCAAAGGAGTAGCAACCGGCGCCGGAGTAGTGTTTGCTTTATTGCCAATTTCAGCAACTGCAGGGGTTGCAGTTTTTTTTGTATCGCTATTTTTAACAAAATACGTTTCGCTATCGTCAATATTCTCCACTGCAGTGGTAGCAATTGTAAGCTGGTTTTATCCGGGAAATAACCCGTTATTGATAAAAATTGTTATAACTCTGCTTTGCGCCGTGATTATTCTAAGACATAAAAACAACCTGGTAAGATTAGCCAAAGGGGAAGAACCTAAAATAAAATTATGATAAAAAATCCGGATATAGCGGTACTGGGGGGCGGCGCCTGGGGCACAACATTAGGGACATTACTTTCAAAAAACGGTTATCCTGTCAGCCTATGGGAATTTGATTCAAAGAAAAGCCGGGAACTCGATAAAAAAAGAATTCTCCATTTAGAATCATTCGAATTTAAAATTCCGAAAAATATTGTCATAAGCAATGACATCGAAAAAATATTATCCGGGAAAAATATTATACTCCTTGCTGTTCCGTCTCACTTTTTTCAAAACACTATAAAACTGATTAAAAACCTTAACATCGAAAAAAGTAATTGTATTTTCTTGAGTGTCGTAAAAGGAATTAAAACCGATTCACTGAAAACGATGACAGAAATACTTAAAGAAGAACTTTCAGTTCCCGACAAAAATATTTGTGTATTATCAGGCCCCAGTTTTGCTGTCGAGGTAGCCAGAGGGCTTCCCACGGCAGTTGTCGCAGCTTCAAAATACATAGAGACTGCACAAACAATCCAGAAACTTTTTATGAACAGGCAATTCAGGGTTTATACCCATCATGATGTTACGGGAGTTGAAATAGGCGGTTCGCTGAAAAATGTCATAGCCATTGCCTGCGGAATAAGCGACAGCCTGGGCCTTGGAGACAATACCAAATCGGCAATCGTTACCAGAGGACTGCGGGAGATGATTAAACTTGGCCGCAAGCTTGGCGGTGAAACCAACACCTTTATGGGGCTGTCAGGCCTGGGAGATTTAATAACAACCTGCTTTTCAAAACACTCGCGCAACAGAGGTTTTGGCGAAAAGATCGGGAGTAGGGTTTCCTTGAAAAAAGCGTTAAACGAAAAAATGATTACTACTGAAGGTTACAGAACTGCAAAATCAGCCTACCTGCTGGGGAAAAAATTAAAGTTTGAACTGCCGATAATCAATGAAGTTTATCGGGTACTTTACAGGCATAAAAACCCCAAAAAAGCAGTTTATGACCTTATGACCAGAAGGGCAAAGGCGGAGATAGAATGAACAAAAAAGGCCTTATCGAAGCTTTAACAAGTGTTTTAAGCACAAAGACTGAGGCAAAAAACGCTACAGAAAAGATTTTTTCCACTATGCAAAACGCTTTAAAATCAGGCGAAAAAGTCATCGTATCCGGATTCGGAAGCTTTAATATAAAACTTGTCCGCGCAAAAAAAATGCTTAATCCAAAGACTAGAAAAGTAATGCTTATAAATCCAAAGAAAAAAGTAAAATTCAAACCGGCAAAAAACCTTCTGATTTGACCAATTAGGTTTTTTTTGCTTTAATTTAACCGTGGATATTATTCTTCCAGACAAAGAATATTTTTCGATAGGCGATGTTTCAAAAATTACGAATTTGCCCCAGTATGTCCTAAGATACTGGGAGAGCGAGTTTGCCATTTTAAAACCCCAGAGAAGGGATTCCGGCCACAGAAAATTTACAAAAAAAGATATAACTCTCATAAATGAAATAAAAGAACTGCTTTATACGAAAAAGTTTACAATTGCAGGAGCCAAGAAGCACCTGGCTTCCCAAAAGAAAGACAAAACACAGCAGTTACAGTTTGAATTGGGTGAATCCTCAATAGCTATCGGCTTATTGAAAGAAACGAAAAAAACCCTGCAGGAAGTTTTGAAAATTCTGAAATAAATATCGGGGCGTGGCCCAGGGGTAGGGCACTCCTTTGGGGTGGGAGGAGCCGTGGGTTCAAGTCCCACCGCCCCGATAAAAACAACAAATTCCTTATATATATTTTCGGGGCGTGGCCCAGTGGCTTAGGGTGCATGGTTCGGGACCATGAGATCGGTGGTTCAAATCCACTCGCCCCGACTTTTCTTAATTAATGAATAAATTAATTTTAATTACTCTATCTCCGATTTTTCTCCTGTCGTCCTTCTCTTTTGCCCAAAAAGAAAACTTCCAATATCTTGCAAATGCCCAAAACCTCGCCGGTTATACCGGTAATATTATTACTGCATCGCCCTATATAACCGACACAAATAAATTCAGTTTTGGCCTTCATAAATTCAATATCGGAGTAGCCTATGGAATAAACACCTCTCTCGAAGGCGGAATATATTTAAACCTTAATGATATTTCTCCTTACACGAGCGGGTCTTACGAACAAATCAGGTCTACCTCGGTAGCTTTGCATGCAAAATACAATTTAGTTAAACAATACACACAAGATCAGCCTCTTGATTTGTCTGTAGGTTTATACAGGAAAACATTATATTTTGTCCTGGGTAAGCAATTTGCCGATTTTTTTAATCTTAATATACAGTCGGGCGTAGATGTGTATTTTTCTGAAGAAAAAAAACTGGGATACTTTGTATCTTTTTCTAAAGCAACAAAATATTCCAACTTTATTTTTGATTATAAATCTTATACCGGCCAGTCAAACCTGGGCTGGAGAGTTTTATTGTCTCCTGATGTAAAACTTGATTTATTTTTGATAAACCTTCAACAGCTTAATAACGCTTTTGAAAACTTCATGTTTGGGCTAACTCTTACGAGTTAGACGCTGACGAGTTAGTGTTGCTGAAATTTTTGCAATAATGTATAATATACCAGAGGGTGAATCTTATGAAACTAGGAAGCTCTGCCGGCCAGTATTTTAAAGAAGTAGGCGATCTGGCAGCAAGAAATCAGGTATTTAACCCAAAAGAGCTTTGGGAAAAAGCAAGAAAAGGCAATAAAAAAGCTGAAATAGCTTTAATTGAAAACAATTTAAGGCTTGTCTTCCCTATAGCTAAAAAATATCAAAAATACGGAATTGAATTATCGGACCTGATTGAAGAGGGAAACCTCGGGCTGATTCATGCCATAAAAAAATTCAATCCAAGAAGAAATACTAAATTTTCGACTTATGCCGTTTATTGGATAAAACAATTTATACGCAAAGCCGTTGAAGAAAATTCAAAAGATATCAGGATACCCACTTACATCTGGGAAAACCTGAGAAAGTGGATTAAACAATGGGAGTCTCTGCACGCCCAGTTCGGTAGATACCCTACTGTCACTGAAATGACCCATAAACTGAACCTTTCCGCAAAACAGATACAAAATATAATTGAAACTATAGAAATGTTCCATAGCATAAAATCCCTGGAAACCCCAATCGACGAGAATGGTGAATTGTTTGTAAAAGACGTAATTACCGACAAATCATTAAAAACACCGGACTCTGTGATAACTTCCTCCAAACTGCACGACGATATGTTAAAAGCGTTGAATAAACTTAATGCAAGAGAAAGGTCTATTTTGAATATGCGTTACGGCCTTATGGACAGGCAGAGCTTTACTCTAGAAGAAATAGGGAAAAAACTTAAAATATCTAAAGAACGCGTAAGACAGCTCGAAAAAAGGGCCCTTTATCAATTAAAGTGGATTGCCCATAAAATGAATCTAGTTTAACGCGGGAGGAATTTACGGATCTAAAAAAAATTATAAGAGATGTTCCTGATTTTCCAAAAAAAGGCATTATTTTTAAAGACATAACACCGCTTTTAAAGGACAAGGACGCTTTAAAAGAATGTATCGACAAACTTACAGCGGCCTACAAAAACAAAAAAATTGACAAAATTGTAAGCATGGAATCGAGAGGTTTTATTCTCGGCTCGGCTCTCGCTTACACGCTGGGATGCGGATTTGTGCCTGTACGCAAAAAAAATAAGCTTCCCTGGCAGACGGTAAGCGTTACTTACGACCTTGAATATGGAACAGATACTCTTGAAATGCACAAAGATGCCTGTGCTCCTGGAGAAAATGTTTTAATAGTTGACGATGTATTAGCCACCGGCGGGACAGCGCAGGCAGTTACGAAAATGATTGAGGGCCTTGGCGCAAAAGTAACAGGGCTTTGTTTTTTGATTGAACTCTCATTTTTAAACCCAAGAAAAAAACTGGAAGGCAGGGAAATCTTCTCTTTGCTCACCTATTAAAATAAAAGCCCCTGTAGCTCAATTGGATAGAGCGGCTCCGTCCTAAGGAGAAGGTTGCCTGTTCAACTCAGGCCAGGGGCAAAGATAAAGGAATATCATGAACAAATTTGAAACAAAAAGTTTTAGTCAGGTTGAAATTCAGAAAATGGCTGCAGACTCTATTCTCTGGCTTAAAGAACGCTGGCAGTCCGCTGCAAGCGCGGCAGGAATAATTATTGTTTTTGGCGCATTAGGGATCTATTTTATTTCCAATTACAATACTACGAAGAAACTCAGCTGGGAAAAAATTTCCTATGCGCAAGGTTATGCCTCCCAGGGCATGACAGCACAAGCGATGCAAATTTTGGACGATGTTATAAGCAAATACTCTAATTCAGACGTGGGCCAGTACGCTAAATTTGCAAAAGCAGACATTTCTTTCAGGGCAAAAAACTATAACGTGGCCGCAGGCCTTTATCAGGAAATGATTAACAACAATAAATCCAAGGACATCATCCTTTTTGCATATTCAGGCCTCGGGTATTCTAAAGAAAATATGGGGGATTATCAGGGCGCCATAGCGTCCTATAAAGGATTTTTAGAAAAATATCCTAACCATTACCTTGCCGCAAGAATTTATGATTCCCTGGCACGCGTATACCTTATAAGCGGATCTTCCCAACTGGCAAAAGAAACCTATGAAAAACTTATGACACTTTTCCCAGGGACCTATTGGTCAGCGGAAGTACAGAAAAATTTTGGGGCGCAACCGCAAACAAAATAACGGAGGTTAATTGTGAAAAAGAACCTTTTCTTTTTTATTTTCCTGTTCCTGTCATTTTCTTTTCTGCCTGCGGCGCTTATAGCCGAAAACGATAATGACGAACTATATGCAGTTATAACAAAAATTGAAGGCGGTGTTTCATTTAAACCTGAAAACACTGCAAAATGGCTTAAGACAAAAATAGGATTAGGCCTGAAAAAAGGCGACTCGATAAAAACTGGAGATAATTCTAAAGTAACAATCTTACTGGAAGGCGGCACAATTTTCAGAATAACACAAAATTCTGTTTTGGAACTGGAAAAACTATTAATTAACCTTTCAAAAAATACCAGCGAAATACAGGTAGCAATGAATAAAAAAGGTTCTCTGCTTTCCTATGTGAGTAAAATGAAAGTCACTAAAATGGGCATTAAAACCCCTGTAGCAACGGTATCAGTCAGAGGTACCGGGCTTTCGGTAGACGTACTTGATGAGAATACTGCAAGCGTTGCTGTTTTCGAAGGAAAGGTAGTAGTCAAAGATTTTGTTGAGGAAGCGGGTTTACCAAAAGATGATAACGAACTTATGCTGGCTTTTTTACACGAAATATCCGTAAAACCCGACCAGGTAACTACAATTACAAAAAAAGGGATAAACAAACCCCAGAAGATTACGAGCGGGGAACTGCTTGCAAAAAAAGAAGAGTTTAAACAATTGAAAGCCCATTCAGAGGAAACACAAAAAAGCTGGGTAAAAGCAAATTATGCGCAAAGAAAAACAGAAAGAACAAAAGTTAGAAAAGAGGTTATTGATAAAAGTGAATAGACGATTTAAATTAAGGTTTTTTTCATCTGCAATATTTTGCATTCAATGCTGTGCAATAGCGTTAAATGCTTCTTCGCTTAATCTGGACACAGATTATAAATTGACCGGCGTTTCTTATCCAAACCTGGATTTTGATACAAGTACTTCAACTGATTCCCGCGCTTATTACACGCAACGCTTAAGAATTACACTCTCGGGAAAATTTTCACCCGATATTGAAATAGTCGCAAGGCTTCAGGCTATCGGGGTTGTGGGAAGCACCATACCCTATCAGCAGAACGCCAGCACAACAAATACTACCGTTTATTTCCAGCAATTTGATTGGCAAAAAAAATATCCTTATCCTAATATAAACTTTAACCCTTTTATTGAAAACGCATATATAAAAGCTGCAAATTTCAGCGGCTTGCCTCTTGAGCTGACCATAGGGCGCCAGCCTATTGAATACGGCAACGGCCTTATAATATCCGACAATAATGCGGGCATGAATGCGTTAAGGTTTGCTTTTGATTACCCGGCCAAACTCCATAGCGAATTCTTCACGGCAAAAATTGCTGAGAATTTCACCCAGGCCAAAGACTTCGACCTTCAGGGATTAATTTTTAAATACCCGCTCAAAAACAGCGATCTTGAATTAGGGTATTTTGAAGAAAAAGATATGTCCGGAACTCCTTACGTACAAGGCAGAAAATCAGAAGCGACATCTAACATAAGCAAAACATTCTATGACTTTATAGTTTCTAAAAAAGGCAATTGGGGTTTTTATTCATTTGAATATGCAATGCAAAAAGGCAATATAATGCTTTTGAATAACCAATCTGACAGCAACGGCAACCTGGTAGAGCTTGACGGAAAAGCGTTTGTTGCCCAGGGAAGGCTGATAAATGACAAAACGAGGCTCGGAAAAGTACAGGCCTATGCGCTTCTTTCAGGCTCAACCGGCGATTCGGACTCAAGTTCAACCGGATCGGGGAACAAAACAAATACAGCCTTAGAAAGTTTTGACAAAGATGAATCCTTCACTCCTGATTTTTCAAGAAAATATAACGGTCTAAGAAAATCAGGCTGGGGGGAATATTTTGCCGGAAGCTTGAATGATTCTCTTTGGGACGTGCCAAGAAGCCTTGTTAATGATTCAAGTTATGGAGCTCCCTATTACAGCGGCTTGGGAGCATTCTGCATAGGATTGGATTTCTCGCCGATGTATGGGTGGACCTTTGGCGTTGCACAATATGCCTACTCTGCTTCCGAAATATACAACCCGTCCGGTGTTTCATCTATGGGCCAGGGAGGCGGAACTGGAGGAGCGGGATTAGAATATTTATCCGGCGTTTTTCTTACAGGAGATATCAATTCAAGGAAATACAGTCTGGGAGGCGAACTCGATTTGTCCGCCACGTATGTTTATTCCAAATATTTAGAATTCAAATTCGGTTTTTCCAGATTTACCCCGCCGAATAATGTATTTGTCTGGCCAAAAACTCTAACAACAGAAATGTTCATTTTCGAAACTACCTGCAGGTTCTAATGACCCAGAAGATTCATTTAGCTTTCTTATGGCACCAGCACCAGCCTGTTTACAGGGAAACTCCTGTTTCCGGTCAACAGGCAACAGAACCCTACAGCGTTTCTTATTCCATGCCCTGGGTGAGGCTGCATGCAACGAAAGACTATTTTGACATGGTTGCTATTTTGGACGAATTCCCTTCGATAAAATTGAATTTTAACCTCGTGCCTTCGCTTATGATCCAGCTTGACGAATATGCCAGGGGAGTCGCCTACGATAAACTCTTATTACTAACTTTAAAACCGGCTAATGAACTTACCGACGAAGATAAAATTTATGTCCTTTATAACTTTTTCATGTCTAATTGGGAAACAATGGTACAGCCCTATCCCAGATATTATGAATTACTCAATAAGCGCGGAAAGTATGTTCCTTTGAGCGAAATCAACAGGATCCAGAAATACATGAAAGAACAGGACTACAGGGACCTGCAGGTCTGGTTTAACCTTTCCTGGATGGATCCTTATTGGAAATGGAACGACCCATTAATAAAAAAACTATTTGAAAAAGGCAAGAATTATACTGAAGAAGAAAAACTCGACCTCATGGCTAAACAAAAGGAAATCTGCGGCAAGGTTGTATCTAAATACAAGGAGATGCAGGAAAAAGGACAGATAGAAGTGTCCGTGACCCCTTTTTATCACCCGATACTTCCTTTATTATGCAATACTGATATCGCAAAATTCGGCATGCCGGGAGTGTTCCTGCCGAAAAAATTTTCCAGGCCCGAAGACGCGCAGGCTCAGATAAGAAAAGCAGTTGGATATTATGAGAAAATATTCGGCGTAAAACCGCGCGGGATGTGGCCCTCTGAAGGAAGCGTTTCCGAGGACATTATCGGGCCGATTGCAGATGCAGGCATTAACTGGATAGCTACCGATGAACAAATTCTTTATAATACCATAGCAATGCAACAAAGCGGAGTCGTATCAAAAAGCCCCAGGGAACTGTTCTATCAGCCCTACCTGGTTGAAAAAAACACGCCGGAAGGTGTAAAATCGCTCAATATCATTTTCAGGGACAGAGTCCTGTCTGATTCTATAGGATTCGTGTACAGCCATTGGGACCCGAATGATGCAGCCAACGATTTTATAACAAAAATTCACAGGCTGAAAGAAAGCCTGTGGAAAGACAAGAATTCAACTTTTTTTATTCCTGTAATCCTGGATGGGGAAAACTGCTGGGAATTTTACCGCAATGACGGCTGGGACTTTTTAAGGGCGCTCTATTCAAAGTTGTCAAGTGACCCTGAAATAGAAACCGTTACAATATCCGATTTTCTTAAAGAACATCCTTCTAAAATCACACTGAAGCATTTATTCCCGGGTTCCTGGATTAACGCTAATTTCGGCGTCTGGATAGGACATCAGGAAGATAATCTGGCCTGGGAATTTGTCCTAAAAACAAGAAATATGCTTGATGACTATATAAAAAACAATCCCGAAAAAAAGGATTCGACCGAAGTAAAATGCGCTTTTGAGGAATTATATATAGCCGAGGGCAGCGACTGGAACTGGTGGTACGGAGATGACCACTCATCAGGACAGGATGAAATGTTTGACTATCTCTTCCGGAAACATTTAATGAATGTTTATGATTTGCTCGGCCAGCCTGTACCCGATGAATTTTATATAACAATAAAAGGCAAATTTCTTAAAAAGGAAGTATTTTACGCCCCGAAAGATATTGTCAGCCCGAAAATTGACGGAAAGATAACCAACTATTTTGAATGGCTTTCAGCCGGATTTTATTACGTCGGCCATTCCGGCGGAACCATGCACCAGGTTGAATCCATAATATCAAAATTTTATTACGGCTTTGACATGGAAAATTTCTTTTTAAGAATAGACCTCAGGGCTGCGCAAACTGAGACTGAATTCGATAAAATAGTATTCCAGGTTTTATTCCTCAGCCCGCTAAACAAAAAGCTCTCAATTAAAATAAACAAAACTGACAATAGCGTTGATTATTCATTTGAAGATGAAAACGGAGCGCAAAAACTTGATACAATAGCTTTTCAAAAGATAATTGAACTTTCAATGCCTTTCAGCCTGCTTAATACTGACCATAAAAACCAGATAGAATTTGTTGTTTTGGCGAGTAAAATCCTGCCTGATCAGGATTCAGTTAAATTCTCCGAGATTGAGCGGTGGCCCTACCAGGAAACAGTTAAATTCATAAGGCCTGCGGAAGATTTCTCAATGCACCATTGGTCCTAATGTATGCCTAAAATTGCCGGTATCATAACTAACCTTAAGGAAGCTCAAACTGCAAAATTTCAAGGCGCTGATATAGTTGAAATAAGGCTGGACCTTTTTAGCAAGAATCAACTTAAAACTGCCCCCCAACTGTTTCAAAAAATAAAAAAACAACTTAAACTTCCTATTATTCTGACAATTCGTAAAAAAAGCGAGGGGGGAAGCTTTTCCGGTAATGAAAAAGAGCGTTCAAGTCTTTTTAATCGCTTCATCCCGCTTTCAGATTTTGTTGATTTAGAACTTTCATCTGCCAATAATCTTGGGAATATAATCAATTTAACTAAAAAATTTGATAAAAAGCTCATATTATCTTACCATAACTTTAAAAAAACATTAAAATACAGCCAACTTTTAAGCTTTCTAAAGGCTTCTCAAGCCCATAAACCGTTCCTTACAAAGATAGCTATGTTTGTAGCCAATGATAATGACTTCCTTCAATTGCTTAATTTCTGTAAAATACACTCAAAATTATCAAATATTGCCATCATTCCTATGGGACATTTAAGCCAGTTAGGCAGGGTCATATGCCCTATTCTTGGCTCATATTTAACTTACGGTTATATCAATACTCCTGTAGTTGCCAACCAATTAAGCTTGAAACAACTCAAGATTATTTTAGGCTAAAAGCGTCCAATTCCTGACTTAAAACACTACAAATGATTTAGCTTCCACATATATGCACTGGTTCCGATAAGATATATTATGTTAATCAAACCATACACAAAGACGCCTCAAGCTTAGTTAATGTATCCCCTTATATTAAATACCAGACGCATGGGTTTTATATGTATTTATGGATGGGTTCTAATACTTTACTTTAACTATTCTATACTGGCAGTCTAAGCAAATCAATTATTTCAAATATTTCAAAGATTTGGCAAATTTTGCCGGGCAACCATCCCAATTATTTTAAAAGAAAAAATTGGGATAAAATCAATCTGGCAAAAATAGAAATTTTAAAGGAAAGAGTTTTGCCAACTTTTGGCAAAATAAGGGATCTGGAAAAACCATTATAAGGCAGGTATCTGTTAAGGTTGGCAAAACTGGCCTTTCATAAAACCGGGTTAAGGCTTAATAGGACTGTCGAAAGGCTTTACTAACACAAAAAGTTGGCAAACTATCAATAATATAGCTTACCAGGCAGCTTAAAAACACCAAGAATTAGCCAAATATGAGCGCTCCTATGTCCGTCAACAAAACGACCGTGTCGAATGTTAAAATCCTATCTAGCGTATTTTTTTAAACCCGGAAGGATCTACCTCAAAAATAATAACTCCTGCCGCAGTTAATTCCTGAATTTTATCATTAAATTTACCGGCGTCAATAGCTACAACGTTTGTTCCTGAACCAAAAACATCCATAATTGTGCCAAATTCCTTAGAATCAACATCTGAGCCGTTAGTAACGACCAATATCGGCTTATCGGAGATATCTTTGTTACCTGAAAGTCTTACTGAACAGTATACCGCCAATAGTAAATCTTTCAACGTAACATTTAAGATACTGTAGAACTTTGTTTCAACAACTATAGGTTCCGGTACCTTTTCTTCCTGCGATTTACCAAATAATTTTTCAAAATCTGTTCCCTGAATTGTCGCTTCAGGCATAAATTCCGGCACAGATGCTCCGGGAATTTCAGGAGCAGGTTCCGGAATTTGCTCTTCCTGTACTGGTTCCTGCGCAATGGGTTCCGGTACCTCTACTTCTGGTAGAGGATTCACCTGAATGGTCAATTCTGGTGAAAACGTTTCAGGAATTACGGGCTTCACAGATTGCTTTGTAATAGCCATTATTTCTTCAGGAGAAAGCACTAAAGTTTTTTCTCCCATAGAGGCTTCTGCCGGCAATTCACTAGGCGACAAAACAACAGTTTTTTCTGAATCCGGCGTGAAAAATGAATCAAAAGGCCTTTTGGATGCTGCTGTCTTTTTTTGGACATCACCGAATATCTTTTTAATTACCTGAAGAACACTTTCTTCTTCAAATGGTTTGAGTAAAAAGTCCTGTACATAATCTTTTATAGGTGAATCCTGGATGGCTTTTTTATCTATAAGCATTACAACCGGCAGGCTTTGTGTTTCGTAATTATTTCTCAACTTATGCACAATTTCAAAACCTTTCATTGAAAGATCCAGCATAAGAAGGTCAGGTTTGAAAGATGAAACCAGGTTTACAGCCTGCCTGTCATCTTCGGCTTCCATAACGTCAAAATCATATTTTTCAATAATTAACTTTAAGAGGTTTCGTAATTCCCATTCATTTTCTGCTATCAGGATTTTTTTTGCCATTCTCTGCCTCCAGGCTATTGCTGCTTTTGTTCGTATTTTCGTTTATCTACAATGAATTTTATTTTTCAATGCGGTTTATAATACCATTTATTATAATTTCATTCCTGCGATATTTTCAAGCCGTTTGATTCTTTCTTCCACAGGCGGATGTGTTGAAAACAAAGAAAGTATTTTCTCGCTCTTTAAAGGGTTTACAATAAACAAATGGGCCGTAGCTGGATTTGAAGCTAACGGCATTCTTTTCGAACCAGCAGAAAGTTTCCTAAGCGCGCTTGCAAGAGCAAGCGGATCCCCGCTGATCATAGCCGCGGATTCATCTGCGTCATATTCGCGGGCCCTGGAAATAGCAAGTTGAATTACCATCGCAGCAATCGGGCCTACAATCATCACAGCAAGCATTGCTATTCCGCCGCCTCTGTCTTCCCGGCTGTCCCGGCCGCCAAAAATCATTGCAAACTGAGCCATGCGCGCCAGCATGAATATTGCGCCTGCAACAGTTGCTGCAACCATCGAAATAAGCGTATCACGGTTTTTTATATGAGATAATTCATGTGCAATAACACCTGAGAGTTCTTTGTCGTTCAATAAATCAAGAATACCGCGGGTAACCGCAATAGCTGCATGAGAAGGATTCCTACCTGTAGCAAAAGCGTTAGGGGCTATTGATTGGATCATATATATTTTTGGCATAGGAAGGTTCGCTGACTGGGCTGCATTGGCAACTATAGAGTACAGGTTATTCGCCTGGTTTTGGGGAATTTCTTTTGCACCATACATCATCAAAACAATCTTATCGCTGAACCAGTAGGAAAAAAAGTTCATAACACAGGCAAGAAAAAACGCCAGCAGCATTCCTGACTGGCCGCCGATTATGCGCCCAACCCAGACAAAAAGGAGAAGCAGTACAAACATTAAAATAAAAGTTTTAACTGAATTCATGGAATTGTTTTTTCTAAAACGTCCTGTAAAACCCTTTCAATTTTTTTGACGTCAACTAGAGTATTTACACAAGGCCCGCAAGGCCGCGAATTTGTTACGCCGATAACCTTATAAGGATAAACTGCAGAAATTCCTTCAGTCAATTCTCTTTCGCAGGCTACTGCCAGAATCAAATCAGGCCGTAGTTCTTTAACTAATCTTTTTGCGAGCCTTCCGCCTGCGGCTACTTTTGCAATTATACCAAATTTTTCACTTATTTTCACCAAATCGGCAATATTGCATTTACCGCATCCTGCACAGTTAAACACGTCTTTAGTAAGCCTGTGGCTGCATTCTTCAAGCTGCAGGCAATGCGCCAGTAATAAAAGAAGGGACTTGGGTTTTTTTACTATTTTTGATTTTATCAGTCTATTATTAAAGTCAATTTTCCATTGCTCAAATTTATTTGAAAACCTTTCCGGGAGTATTTTTCCTAAAATAGTTATTGCCGGAAAACCTAAATGTATTAGTAATCGCCTTTTCATTGCTTTATAAACTTTTTCCCAATCTCTAAACGGGCTCCCTGCCAGAAGGCCCACGCATTTATGAATTTCCCATTTTGCCTTTGAACAAATTCTACTAAAAGAAACCCTTCTTTACATTTTACAACAAAACCTTTTCCTCTAATAAGAGCAGCTATTTCTCCCGGTACCCGGTTTTTAATCCACAAATCAGATTCTTCCTTACTTGGCTCTATGGGTTTGGCTTTTAATATTTTAAGTAACCCGTGTTCTTCAATCCCAGTTTCCGTATAGGCCCCGGGCCAGGGATTTACCCCTCTTATAAGGCTGCAGATTTCTATTGAGGATTTTGCTGACCAATTTATAATACCGTCGCTTTTTTTTAAAGGCGGTGCAAATGAGGGCTCGCCAGCCTGTTCTCTGGCTGTGAAGTCCTTATTACTTATCAACTTTATTGACTCGCCTAACAATTTCATGCCTTCTTCTACCAGTTTATTTTCCAGCGACGCAAAATCATCTTCCAGTTCAATCGGAATCTCTTTTTGAAACAGTATTTTCCCGGTATCCAGGCCTTCATCTATAAAAAATATTGTGACACCTGTACTTTTTTCGCCGTTTATTAAAGCCCATTGCATGGGCGCTGCGCCGCGGTATTTTGGAAGAAGAGAGAAATGGACATTAATAGTCCCGTTTTTTGGAAAAAAAAATACCTCTTTTTTTAAAATTTTGCCATAGGCGACAGCCACGCCTAAATCAGCTTTTATGCCGGAAGAAAGCAAATTATCAATTTCGGTTAATCTTAAATTGTTTTGTTGGGCGAACATTTTTACCGGCGATGAATGAATTTCCAAACCGCGGCCTGAAGGTTTATCCTGGCGGGTGATAACTGCAGTAATCGTATCCTTTTTTGATAAATGTTCAAGAAACTTAACAGAACTTTCATTGGATCCGTAGAATACAATATTCATGCTTTAATTTTCATTTGTACTTTACCGCGAATGGTCTTAATTAGAGAAAGTATGGACAGGCAAACAAAAACTAATACAGCAATCCAAAACCAGCCCGGCAGGTTTTTTCCAAAAAAAGCGATATAAAGAAATGGAGCTGTAAGGGTAAAACCAAGCACAAGAAACCATTTCGGCAATTTGTCCGTTTTCCCGACTCTTAAACCGGCGACAACTTTATATACAGCAAACCAGAAAGGCGGAACACATATTGCATAAACCACAGCAAATAGCCGTGGATTTACGTTATAAGTCAGCCTAATTTTTTCCAGCCAGTTAATAATAAAATCTATCAATGCTTCAGTTTCCCCAGGTCTTCTTCTTCAAGCGATTCAAGATATGTTTTATAAGACTTTTCTTTTTGCTCTTTTAAAAACTCTTCCCTGTCAACCGCGTTTGATTCCATAACTTTTTCATCAATGTAAATAGCTGCTTCACAGCGCAATGCAATGGCAATAGCGTCAGAGGGCCTGGCATCTATAACAATTTCATTATCTTTCTGGGTCAGGTGGACCTGGGCGTAATATGTGTTCTGTTCGATTTTATTCAGATAAATAAAATCGACCTTAGCGCCCAGTTGTTCTATAGTATTTTTAAACAAATCATGCGTAAGGGGCCGCGGGAAGTAAGCGTTTTGCAGCCGGAACAATATTTGGCTGCGCTTCAAAAATACCCACCCAGACAGGCAATACACGCTTGCCCTCCTGCTCCGTAAGTAAAACTATTCCCATCTGGGATATTTCGTCAAAGGTCACTGCTTCGACTTTACAGGTAATCATAATTAAAAGAAACTCAACTGTTCCAGTTTCGCCAGAGGGTCATTTGCGGTTTCAGAATTATTTATAATAATTGTACCGTATACTCCGTCATAACCCGGCACTATAGCAACAGCGCCGGTTCTCATTTTTATTATATTTCTCGCTATTTTCATATTTTGAATCCTGGACAATTCCTGCTCGTTCAGGTCGAGAAGAATTTTGAATTCCGAACCGAACATTCCTACTAAACCCAAATATTCCTTTCTGACCTGGGAGGCGCCTTTATTAAGATTGAGCGCTTCAGCAATAATTTCTTCCAAAGGAATAATTTTTCTGCAGGGCACTGCATTTGGCAGCTGGTACCCTTCCTGCTTGTCTGACAATTCTTCCACACGATGCAGGACGCCTATTGTAAGAGGTTTATTGCAGACCGGGCACAAATTTCTACCTTCAATTGATACCTGGGGGTGTAAGTTTACTTCACAATTCTTATGGCCGTCAAAATGATATTTGCCTTCTTCGGGGAAAAACTCTATCGTATAAAGAAAGTGTGCATCATCCTTAGATTTAATAATTTCCGTTATTTCATTATATAGCCCGGTATAATCTTTAACATCAAACACATTGGCTTCTCTTCCTATATTTGACGGAGAATGAGCATCAGAATTAGAGAGAAGCGCAATAGTATCTAAAAAAGAAAGCCTCCAATTCATTGAAGGGTCGCTTGATAAACCGGTTTCTATCGCATGAACATTTTTTATCTGGCTGCCAAAACAGTCAATAAGCCTGTTAAACCCTGAATTTGAACCGAAAACGCTGAAATGCGGAGTCCAGGCATGGGCCGGAATAATCATGCATCTATCCGAAATATCAGTTATCATTTTTACAAGGTCTTCACAGTCAAGATTCAGTATCGGACGGCCGTCAACCAGAAGGTTGCCGTAGGTTGAAAGCCGGTGGTTTATTTTTTCTACGATTTCAAATGACGGAGCAACAACCAGGTTATGAACTCTGCGGGGCTTGCCGTTTTTATGGTAAATACAGTTTAATTCTGAAGTTAAAAAATAGTATGTGCCGTCATATTCGTAAAAACCATCTCCCGCAGGGCTTAGGTGTCTCTTTAATTCCTGCAGCCAGAACGGGTGGGTAAAATCCCCGGTACCCATTAGTTTAATGCCTTTGTATTTTGCCCATTGGTTAATGGTAGGCAAGTCCATATCACGGCTGGTAGCACGGGAATATTTCGAATGGATGTGAAAATCTGCAATGATTCTCATAGTTTAATCCTCATTTTAAAATGGAACTTCTTCCTGTTGGGCAACTGCCGGAATAACTGCTTTTAACGCTGAATCGCATTGTTCAAAATAATCACAAATCCTGCAGAAACTGCCCGGGTTTGGCGGGTAAACTTTTTCCCGGGTAACAGTTTTTGCCATTTCTAGAATCTTTTCTAAAATGCCGTCAAGATATTCAACTGTAGGCGTAACAGATAATTCTGTATTGTCTTCCAAAAATATATACATAATTTTTTCAATTTTGGCAAACATTTTTTTTCTGACCAATATGCCGTACATCCCCAATTGGTAGTCGCTCGTTAAGAATTTATCCCCATCTTTAGGAGACTTGCCTGTTTTATAATCTATTATTTTCAACGAACCGTCCTGGTCAGTATCGATGCGGTCCACTTTGCCGCAAAGAATGATGCCTGAATCAAACTGGGCTTTATATAATTCCTCTACAGCCAGAGGGTTTGCTTTAATATCTTGTTTATTATAAAAATTACCCAGCATGGAGAGCGCTTTTTCTCCCCAGGTCTTTTCTTCCTGCGTAGTTGTGAAGGCCTTTTTCCTGTCAGGATTTATGCGCCAGGCCTTGCGTAAAAGTTCTTCAAGCGCTTGTTTAGTGCGTTGTGCTGTATCAGGAATAAGAAAGAAATCTTTTAAAGCCGCATGGACGCTGTTTGCCATTATAAGGATTGGTTTTATTTTTGGAGGGGCTTTTTCTATATAGCGGTATTTATAGGCTTTGGGACATTGTTCGAATAATTTCAGTTGTGAATAACTAATCCACATGAACCCGTCCGTACTTTTTCCGATTTTGTTAAACTATACAAAATATTGGATACTGAGTCAATTTTAAAGATATTTAATCAAATTGAAATCCAAAAAGAATTTATGCTATAATGGAAATATGGAAAATATTAATAACAAACAAACAGAAAAAATGTACTCATTATTGTTTGCTTTGTTTTTAATTTCTATTACCATTTTCCGGCTGGTTTATATCGGTACTCTTAATTTATGCTTTGATGAGGCCTATAACTGGGAATGGGCCCAGAGACTGTCCGTCAATTACTATTCCCAGCCCGGCATGGTCGGCTGGTGGATAAGGTTTTTCACATCAATTCTTGGCAGTAGCGAATTTTCTGTCCGCCTGGGAGCTGTTGTTTCTTCCTTCCTTACAAGTATAGTATTGTTTTTCCTGGCTAAAAATCTCACAAAAAGTTCTAAAATTGCTTTTTTAACAACATCCACCCTGCATATAACGCCATTAGGCACAGCGGGATCCATTTTAATGATGCATGACAGCGTAACCATATTATTTTGGATGCTTGCAATCTTATTTTTCTCAAAATTTATTTTTACTCAAAAAACCTTTTGGCTTTATCTTTGGGCAATAAGTTCTGCTTTAAGCGTGTACGGCAAATTAAGCAGTTACTTGATGCTTTTCTGCGTATTTATTTTTCTGGTATTATCCAAAGAAAACAGAAAGTGGTTTTTTAATAAACATTCCTACTTAAGCTTGTTATTGTACCTGGTCGTCTTATCCCCGCATTTAATATGGAACCTGCATCATAATTTTTCAAATTACCAGCATGTTTTTGGATTGGGCACTAACGGCGTAGCCTGTTATTCAAGCAGTTCATTTTTTGATTTCCTTGCAGGACAGATGATATTCACATCGCCGGTAATATTTGTTTTAATTGTGATGGCTATTGTTTATTTTTTAGTCACAAAGAGAAAAGAGCAGACCGACCAAAATCTGTTGTTAGTGTCTTTCACAGCCCCTATTTTACTTATTTTCTTCTTCATGAGCATGCGCTCTAAAACAGAAGCTAACTGGACCAACATCGCCTATCCGACAGCCCTCATAATGGTGTTTTATTACCTGGATACTGTGAAATGGAAAAAATTAACAAAAATTATTGTCTTAACCTTCGGGCTTTTATTAGCAATCATACCTTCAATATTCATCCTGTACCCCTCGCTGATTGAAACCGCGGGAGTACAAGTCAAACCGCAGGATGACCGGTCCAATGAGGTTTACGGTTGGGACTTTCTTGGCAATGAATTAAGCGAAATTCTAAAAGTTCAGCCAAAAGGAACTTTCGTTTTCAGCCACAACTACCAGATGCCCGGTATATTGAGGTTCTACATGAAGGGGCGCCCCCAGACTTACTGTTTTCCAAGTAATTGGCGCAGGCATAACCAATACGATATTTGGGGAGGCTGGGAGAATCTGAAAGGCAGAAACGGGCTGTATATTTATTATACTCCGGCAGGCGAAGAAATAATGCCATTTATAACAAAAGCTTTCAAATCAATCCAGCCTTACAAAAAGATTGAAACATTCAGAAGAAACACAGTAATCCGCACCGTGAATGTTATTCTTTGTAAGGACTTCCTCGGCACAGACAAACTTACCCAGTCTGTTGGCTATTAGCTTCATTTGAGCACTATTTTACCTTTCTTTGTAGCTGCTGCGTCTTTTATAACATATATCAATATGTATACAGTTTACCATAGGGCCGGTGGACGTAAGGAATCAACTTAACAAATTCGTCTTTTAATATACTTTCCAAATCAATATCAAAATACTTGTTATATTCTTCAAGATAAACCTTCAAACGGGCTTTATCTTCTTCATCCATTGCAAACTTTTTTATTTCTTTTCCAAGCTGATAATCCTCAACTTTCCCGCGGATATACATAATTCCGGCATGCATTCCGGTGCCCACATAATTGCCGACTATCGGCTGATCCGGTTTCTTGTTCAGGCCTAAAACCACCATCAGCCCGCCTGACATATATTCACCAAAAAAATCCTGCGCTGTTCCTCCGACTATAATTATAGGATAAAGTTCTTTATAAGCTTTCATATGAATGCCGACCCTATAGCCCACATCCTCCTGGATAAATATTTTTCCGCCTCTCATCGAATGCCCTACTATGTCTCCGGCATTGCCTCTGATAATAACTTTTCCGGAATTCATTGTATTTGCAACGCCATCCTGAGCGTTTGCATTTACAATAATCGTGGGTCCGTCCATAAATGCGGCTAAATCATTTCCAGGGACGCCGTTTATTGTTATTTTTACATCCGGGCCTCTAAGGCCGTCACCGATATATCTCTGCCCGTTTATATTATCCAGGACAATATCTTTTTCCCCGCTGTCAACAAGCTGATGAATTTTTTCGTTTAATTCCCTGTAATGAATGCCTTTTGCGTCAATGTTCATTTTATCCTATTTAATCCCCGATGATACTATACCTCAATACCCGATCCTGAAACCATATGTTTACGGTATTCTTTGGGCAATGAGATCAAACCAAAATCTTCTTTCAGCAAGTTTTCCTTAATATCCGCAACATTTACCTTGTCTCTGATTAATCCTGTATAAATACCGGCGCGGGCTATATCGCCTACAAAAATCATGCCGATAATTACGTTGTTTTTCAATACAAGTTTCTTATATATTACCGGTTTATGCTCCGCTTTATCTTCTGTCTCTGGAGGCTCAAACTCCATTATTTCGTAACCCTTTTCTTTCGGCGGGTCCGTTATGCCTGCGGAAACTGTAGGGATTCCGCATAATTCTACGGAATTCATTGCAAAGCTTCCCTTGTAGCTTTTTTCAACGCCCGACATATTGCTTCCGGCAAGTTCACCCTGCTTCGTCGCATTCGGCCAGATAGCGATAGGCCTGCTTATGTTTAAGAGCATATCCTTCGCCTCACAGCAATCTCCCGCGGAATAAATACCGGGAATGCTTGTCTGCATATGATCATCAACAACGATACCCCTGTTTGTTTTTATCCCGATGGCTTCTTTTGCCAGGCTGATGTCCGGGCTTACGCCTATTGCGAAAATAAGCATATCTGCCTGAATTTTTTTCTTCGTTTTTAAAACAACTTCTTTTATAGCTTTTGTACCTGCGATTTTTTCGACAGTGCTTTTAGTTAATATGGCACAGCCGTTCTTCCGGAGCGCATCTTCAATAATTCCCGACGCTTTTTTATCAAAGGTCGCGGATAAAATCCTGTCTGCCAGCTCGATTATTGTTATTTTTATATCTTGTCCTTTTTCATTAAGAGCAAGCAGAGACTCGGTTGCCTTCAGGCCAATTAAGCCCCCGCCAATGATTACAGCTTTCTTCACTTTGTTTTCGTCGATATATTTCTTGATTTTTACAGCGTCATCCCAGGCGGTAACCGTAAAAATACCATGTAAGCCTTTACCTTTTATTTCCGGGACGATGGGCTTGCATCCTGTTGTAATCAAGAGCTTTTCAAATTGTATTTTTTGTTTATCTTCTAAAACAACATTCTTGTTTTGTGTATCTATCTTAATAACCTTACGGCCTAAAATTGTTTCAACACTGTTTGTTTCATAGAAATCATTTGGAGATCCTTTAGTCCTGTAATACATCTGGCTGTCTTTTACTTTGCCTCCAAGCAGGTAAGAAATCATGGGCCTGGAATAAGCGTGATGGGTTTCATCCGAAACCAGCAATATACTTCCATTTTTATCATTTTCTCTGATAGCTTCTACGGCTCTTACAGCCGCAGCCGAGTTGCCGATTATTAAATATTCGGATTTATCTTTGATTTTTAAAAGTTTGTCAGTCAACAATTTTGGTTTCACTGCTTCGGCGCTTGGTAATGGTTCTTTTACTTCTTCAAAAACTATAGCTTCATTCGGGCAATTTACCACACAGACAGGCTTTTCTGCGCCAAAACACAAATCGCATTTTGAAGCAATTTTCTTTCCGGTTGCGTCGCGCTTAATCACCCCGAACGGGCAGACCATCAGGCACATCCAACAGCCGATACATTTATCTTCGTCGCACAAAACCGCTTTTGTGTCTTTGTCCCTGTGCATGGCGCCGGACATACAAGCTTCCAGGCAGGGCGCGTCTTCACAATGCCTGCATTGCAGGGCAAATGAAAGGTGGCTTTTTTCTTCAACAAGAATTCTGGGCAGTGGTTTTGGGTATTCGCCTTTATATGCTTTTATAATTTCTTTCGATTTTGAATGCTGTACCAGGCAGTGTATTTCACATAGCCTGCACCCGATACAATATTCTTCTTTTATAATTATCCTCTTCATATTAATCCCTTACCAAGCCTCGCCAGCAGGTTTAATTCCCAATAATTTTAAATCCGTATCAGAAAGCGCTATGCCTCTCAATTGCTCGCGGTTACCCCGCAGGCTCTCGAGAGCATTGATTCCCATGCCGCCTAACATTTCTTTTATTTCCATGGACCAGCCCCGCAGGAGATTGGCCAAACGCAGAGCCCCAATATCCGGATTCAATCTTTTAGTCAAATATGGATCCTGGGTAGCTATCCCCCAATTACATTTTCCGGTATAACATTTCTGGCATAAATGACAGCCCATAGCAACTAATGCCGCAGTACCAATGTAAACAGCATCTGCGCCTAAAGCAATGGCTTTAATAACATCTCCGCTTGAACGAAAACCACCCGCGGCTATCACAGAAACCTGGGTGCGGATGCCTTCTGAACGCAATCGGGCATCAACCGCCGCTATTGCAAATTCTATCGGAATGCCCACATTGTCTCTTATTACCGTAGGCGCGGCCCCGGTGCCGCCTCTGATACCGTCAATTGCGACATAATCCGCACCGGCTCTTACAATTCCGGAAACTATCGGTGCAACATTATGCACAGCCGCGACTTTTACGCCTATAGGTTTTTTATAGCGGGTAGCTTCCTTTAAAGCGAATATTAATTGTTTTAAATCCTCGATGGAATATATATCGTGGTGCGGGGCAGGCGAAATCGCATCTGCTCCGACAGGAATCATTCTTGTCTGGGAAATATCCTCGGAAACTTTTTCTCCCGGGAGATGGCCGCCAATGCCGGGCTTTGCGCCCTGGCCTATTTTAATTTCTATAGCAGCGCCTGCTTCAAGATATTCTTTATGCACGCCGAACCTTCCTGAGGCAACCTGCACTATAGTGTTTTTTCCATATTGATAAAGGTCTTTATGAAGCCCGCCTTCGCCTGTATTATAAAAAGTTCCGGATTCCTGTGCAGCTTTTGCCAATGATTTACAAGCATTCAAACTTATTGAACCGTATGACATGGCGGAAAAAAGAACCGGCACATCAATCTGAAGCTGTTCTAAAAATTTACTTTTTGGTTTTACTTCTGAAATCTTTTTTTCAGGGAATTCAATTCTGTCCGGTTTTTTGCCGATGAAAGTCCTTAACTCCATCGGTTCTCTTAATGGATCTATAGACGGATTTGTAACCTGCGAAGCATTTATCAAAACATGGTCCCAATAAACCGGGTATGGTTTGTCGCACCCCATGCCTGTTAAAAGTACACCGCCGGTTTCCGCCTGTTTGGTTATCCCTGTAAGGACATTGCCTGTCCAGTTTGCATTTGTTTTAATTTCTGAAGGGTTATGTTTTATTATAAGCGAATTTGTAGGGCAGAGAGTTTCACAGAAATGGCATCCTACGCATTTTGAATAATCCGAAACAACTTCGTTTGCGGAGGCATCAAATGTATGGACGTCATTAGAACACATCCTGCAGCACACCTGGCATTGGATGCATTTTTCTTTGTCTCGTTCTATTACAAATTCCGATGTTGATGTTCTCTTAACCATTTATACCTTCTTAACACCCCATTCTACCCGCTTGGAAGGGTATGGGGTGCACCCCTCAACTCTTTAATCTCGCTATTACCGGTTCCCCTGCTTTGGGAGACCATACCTGGTCCGGCTCTGCGCATATTTCCCTTATCGCTGATTCTTCACTGGACACATAAACAATATCGCCTTTTCTTGCGGCAACCAGGGGCCTTAGTTTTATTCTGTCATTAAGGCCTACCATCGAAGTATTATTTGCGGCTATTACGGCAAACGGCCCGTTTACCAGCGCGCTTGAATAAACAATTCTTAAATTTTTATAAAATTCTTTTTCTTCCTGCGGCATCCTGTCAATCTGTTTCCAGAAAGGCGCTGAAAGAACTTTTGCCAGTATTTCGAATGAAAGTTCGTGTTTTCTTGAAAGCAAATCAAACAAATAAGTTATCACTTCCGTATCCGTGAAGAAACTGCATTTATAGCCGTAATTTTCAAGATAACGTTTATTTATTCCGTAAGATGATATTTCACCGTTATGCACTATAGACCAGTCCAATATTCCAAACGGGTGTGATCCGCCCCACCAGGCGACGCTGTTTGTAGGGAATCTTCCGTGGGCGGTCCAGGTATAGGCTTTGTATTCTTCAAGCCTGAAAAATTCCCCGATATCTTCCGGATAACCCACGCCTTTAAAAATGCCCATATTTTTTCCTGATGACGCAACAAAAGCATTTTTTATGTTCTGGTTGATGAACATTACAGTTCTTACTACAAAATCCTGTTCTGTTTCATTTCCTTTTACGGCAAAGGGCTTTAGGAAATATCTCCATATTATCGGCCAGCTCTTTATAATTTTGATTTCTTTTATAGGAATGGGTTCGCTTCTTTTTATTTCGTAATTCTGTTCAAGATAGTTTTCTGCTGTTTTTTTAGCTTCTTCATTTTCGTACATCATATGGAACGCATAAAAATTCTTGTATTCGGGGTAAATGCCGTACGCGGCAAAACCGCCGCCAAGCCCGTTGGAACGTTCATGCATAAGCGCTATTGACTGAATTACATCTCTTCCGGATACGCGGCCACCCTGTTCATTCATCATTCCTATAACGCCGCAGGCAGAGGAAATCCTGTAATCTCTGTCAGCTACCGGGCCAGCGCAAACCGGATCATATTCGTTCATCTTTTTTACCTCAACAAAGCCTTTTAAATAAGAAAAAGGACGTTCATAAATATTCAATTCTTCGAAAATTTATGGACGTCCTTGACCAATATTAATCACCATAACTCACATTCCACTCAATCATAAATTAAACAGCCTTATTTTTTTCATTAACCAAAACCATTTTTGGTTTTAAAATTTTTGCTTGTTCTGTTTCCAAATATGCTGAAGAAATTATTATCAGTTTGTCGCCTACTTCGCCAAGGCGGGCAGCGCCGCCCTGCAAGCCGATAACCCCGGAATTCTTCTTTGCCGGGATAGTGTAAGTTTCGAACCTTGCTCCTGTATTTACATTTACTACCAGGACCACTTCATAGGGAAGGATATCCGCTTTTTGAAGTAAAGTTTCGTCTATTTTAATGCTTCCTGAGTAATTTATATTTTTTTCAGTTACTGTTAACCTCTGGATTTTGCTTTTACACATTAACCTTAGCATATATTTCCCATCCTCCTGCGTTAACATACTTTTAATAGTCCTGGCTATTCGCCATATTAAAACTATAACTTCGTAGGACAAACCTCCTGTCTTTTTTCGTATAAATCACGGCCGTACATGTCATTGATTACGATAACGGGAAAATCTTTTACTTTAAGTTTATAAATTGCTTCAGTGCCTAATTCAAAAAATGCTATTAAATCGCATTCTTTTATTTTTTTTGCCAGCAGGGCGCCTGCCCCGCCTGTAGCGGCAAAATATACGGCTTTGTTTTTCTTTATCGAATCAATAACTTCTTTTGACCTGCGCCCTTTTCCTATCATTCCCTTGAGCCCATTTTCCAGCAACACAGGTGTTAAAGGATCCATCCTGCTGCTTGTGGTAGGGCCGGCAGAACCAATCGGGCGACCCGGTTTTGCCGGAGCAGGGCCGACGTAATATATTACTGACCCCTTTAATTCAAAAGGCAAAGGCATGCCTTTAAAAATAATTTCATCAAGTTTTTTATGAGCTGCGTCCCTGGCGGTATAAATTATTCCGGTTATTGAAACCAATTCACCGGCTTTTAAGGACCTGATTGTTTTATAAGTGAGGGGTGTTGTTATTTTTTTCATAGAATTATTTCTTTTGTCCTGGTTGCATGACAGTTCAAATTTACGGCAACAGGCAATGAAGCTATATGGCATGGATAGGTTTCTATATGCACGGCTAAAGCTGTGGTTTTTCCGCCAAGCCCCTGGGGGCCGATGCAGGTTTCATTAAGCTTATCAAGCAGGGATTTTTCTAATTTTGCGTAAAAAGGGTTTTCGTTTCTATGGTTTATCGGCCTGAAAAGCGCTTTCTTTGCAAGAACACAGGAATAATCCATAGTTCCTCCGATACCTACGCCGACAATAACAGGCGGGCAGGCATTGGCGCCGGCAATTTTTACTGTTTCTATAACAAAATCTTCTATTGAAGCAACAGTTGCATTCGGGCTGAAGTTCATATACCTGCCCATGTTTTCTGCACCGCCGCCTTTTGGCATAATTTTTATCTTAAGTTCTTCGCCTCTTACAATATCCGTATGGATTACCGCTGGCGTATTATCCCTGGTGTTTTTCCTGAAAATAGGGTCTTCAACAACAGATTTCCTTAAGAAACCATCCTGGTAGGCGCGCCTGACACCCTCATTTATGGCATCATAAAGGTTACCGCCGACAATTTGAACGTTATCACCGATTTCAATAAAAACACATGTTATTCCGGTATCCTGGCAAATCGGCATCATTTCTTTTTTTGCTATTTTGCTGTTTAAAATAAGCTCGTTTAAAATTTCTTTTGCCAGGCCGGTTTCATTTTTTACCGCCTTTTTTAAAGCAGACGCAATATCTTTCCTTATGATACAGTTTGTATCAATACAGGCCTTTTTAACTTCCTGGATAACATTTTTCATGTCTACTTTATGCATATTTTTTAATGATTCCGCTATCCATAAGTATTTTTACTTCGTCCCTGGATCTTTTGATAACGGTTTCTGCCTGTCTCCATAATTCTTCTTTTGTGAGTATTTTTCTTGCCACGCCCTGTTCTATCGCTTTTAAACCTACAGCAACTGCTTCCCTTATATAAACTTCCCAATTATCCATAGTGGGGACGATATGTTCTTCATCCAGGCCTTTATCTTCCTGGACTTTTGCTATCTCGTTGGCCGCAGCGATACACATTTCATCTGTAATAGTTTTTGCCCTTACATCCAAAGCTCCGCGGAAAACTCCCGGAAAACCCAGCGAGTTATTAACCTGGTTAGAAAAATCCGAACGGCCCGTTGCCACTATTTTTGCCCCAGCTTCCTTTGCTTCCCATGGCCAGATTTCAGGGATAGGATTCGCGCAGACAAAAACAATAGAGTCTTTTGCCATTGCTTTTATCCATTCCTTTTTTATAATATCAGGCCCCGGAGTAGAAAGCGCAATTACTGCGTCTGCTCCCTTCATGGCTTCGGCTATACCGCCCAAAATATTGTTTTTATTAGTCTTCTGGCATATTTCCCATTTTTCTTTATACTTTTCTTTGAGTTCCGTTCTTCCTTCATGCAATGTGCCTTTTGTATCTGTCATGATAATGTTTTCCGGATTTACGCCGGCTTTAATCAGCAGGCGCGCCGTGCAGATATTTGCCGAACCGGCTCCTACCATGGCGATTTTTACCTGATTTATTTTTTTCCCTACGACTTTTAACGCATTGATAAAACCTGCTACCGTAACAAGAGCGGTTCCCTGCTGGTCATCATGCCAGACAGGAATATTCATTTCTTTTCTTAACGTGTCCAGTATTTCAAAACACTTAGGCATTTCAATATCTTCAAGATTTATTCCGCCAAACGACGGTTCAAGAAGTTTTACTGTTTCTATGAATTTTTTCGGATCTGTGGTATTGAGGCATAGCGGCACGGCGTCAACTCCACCGAGATATTTAAAAATCATCGCCTTGCCTTCCATAACCGGCATGGCGGCTTCAGGCCCAATATTGCCCAGCCCGAGCACTCTTGTGCCGTCGGTAATTATTGCTATCAAATTGGCTCTGTTAGTGTAATCAAAAGAAAGGTCTCTGTTTTTATTTATTGCTTTACAGGGCTCTGCAACCCCTGGGCTGTACCAGATAGAAAAGTCATCCATGCTCCTTATACAGCACTTTGGAACAATTTCTATTTTCCCCTGATAGAAAGGGTGAAGCTTCATGGCTTCCTGAGCCGGTTTTTTTGCTTTTTCAAGTAATTCTTCTTTGGTTGGCACAAAATGCTCCTTATTTGGTTAATTAAAGCAAATGATATAATATATCAGCTTTATTGTCAACAAACTTTCCGGATATTTACCCGGGATTTTACAGGAAAGAACAAAATGACAAATACTAAAATAATCAAAAGCAGCGCGCATCCCAGATATATAGAATCCGGGCCGGGCAGGGCTTTCATCCAAATATATGAAATAGCTACTCCTGTAATCGAGCTCATTCCGACAATTGTTTCATTAATTCCAACATTTAAGGAACGGTTTTCAAAATGGTTATTCGCATAAAAAACGGCTGAAAAATAAGTAAAAGACCCATATAAACCCAATAATATAAAACCAATAATATAAACCAGATAACTTGGAAACAGCCATACTGATAACATAACTATAGCCGCTGCAATATTGGCTAAAATAATTACGTTTTTATTATAAAACAATCTTGTATTTTTAATAAAATAAATGCTAAAAACACCCTGGCCGAACATCATAAGAAACAACGGTAAACTTGCATAAAAAGGGCCGATATTTTTCTGAGCACAAAACACGGGGAAAAAAACCAGTATAGACCTTTCCACAAAAGTTACAACAGCTATTATTATCCAGCCTATCCAAACGAACATTACATTTTTGCTGAATGCATAATCTTCCGTTTCCTTATTGGCTTCAATACTGCTATCTTTGCGGAAAATCCATAATACCCAGGCGCCAGAAAGAATAACAATTATTGAAAGCGCATAGGGGCCCAGTTTATAAAGGCTTCCGGAAGCAAGATACCCCAAAGATATACCGCCGCTCCATGCAATTGTGTACATGCAAATTATTTTCATTAGCTTTCCTCTGGAAGAACTATTGCGCATGAAAGATTGAAAAGCATTGAAAAATAATCCGTTAGCCGCGCTAAAGACAAATAATAAAAGCAGATTGAAAAGATAGTTCGTTGAGAAAAGCATTATCAGGCAAAGGATTGTTCCAGTGAGCGAGCTTACTAATAATAAACTTTTACAATTTTTTTGGTTTACTACTTTACCTGACACCATGCTGGACATAACATAACCGATACTGCCTGATATACCCAACAAAGCACACAGGCCGTTGCTGAGATTGCTCTCGCCGGCGCGGTACATTACGAAAAAAGTAATAAAAAATATTATTAAATCGGTTAGCGCTACTGCTAAATAAACCTGCAAAATTTATTCCTTATTTTTTCTCAGTTTGGGGAGCTGGTTTGGGGGCCGGAATAACTTTTGGGCTGGCAGGCGCCGAAGGCGCGCTGGTCACACCAGGTATAGCGGATTTATCTTCCGGTTTTTGTATTTCAAGAAGCTCTACCGTGAAAATCAGAGTTGCATCTGGCCCGATAGTTTCACCGGCTCCGCGTTCACCGTAAGCAAGATTGGACGGGATAAATACCTGCCATTTAGAACCGGCTTTCATCAGTTGCAAGACTTCGGTCCAGCCGGGAATTACGCCGGTCACAGGAAAGGTTGCAGGAACCCCGCGTTTATAGGAACTGTCGAATTCTGTTCCATCAATTAATTTTCCGCTATAGTTTACCTTGACTGTATCTATGGATTTGGGTTTCGGCCCTTTTCCATTTTCGATTACTTTATATTGTAAGCCGCTGGGCAGGACTTTGACTCCTTTATCCAACTTATTTTTAGCGAGAAATGCTGCGCCCTCTTTTTTATTAATTTCACTCTGCTTGGACATAGCTTCCTCTCTCTTAGTTTGTATTTCTTCCCTCAAACCTGCGATAACCTGCTGCATCTCTTCATCAGAAAGCAGTTTTTTGTAATTATTAATTGCTCCTTCAATGCCCATTATGAGAATGTTTGTGTCAACATCTATATATTGTTTTTTTAAGGTATTTCCTATGTCCCAGCCGATGGTATAGCTGATTTTGTCTTTTGGGGTTTCAAGAAGGTCATTGGCGGCTGGTGAAGCTGTAGCGGTAACAGCCTCAGGTGTTTTCTTTTTCGCATCAGCTGCATTCAAAGTACCCAGCCCCATCAATAAAACCGACGTGGTTACAACAACTAATTTATTAAACATATTTTTGCTCCTCCAGCCTAATTTTTTTAAACTCTTGTTGCCAATTACTCTATCAAATTGTAAAAGAATTTTCAATCCAACACATTCTATTTTTCAATCTTTTCCAGCCACGTTTTTAGCCTGTTATTATTTCCGTCAATCTCCAAACTCTTTTTATAGTATCCTAAAGCTTCTTTATTCTTATCCAGATTGTAATAGCAATTGCCCAATTCTTCATAAACCCTTGCATTATTCGAATTGTTTTTGAGCACTTTTTTAAGTTCTAATATTGCTTCATCGTATTTTTTTAAATTCATTAACTGTATAGCCGTGTCAATATTCGGCTGAGATTCTTCTTTTTCAGATTGTAATAACTGTTCCAGCCACTTTTTCAGCTTTTTATTATCCGGATTCAGCTCTAGGCTTTTTGTATAATTTTTAACAGCATTACCGGTCATTCTTAAATTGTAATAGCAGTCTCCCAGTCCCACTGACGGAATCGCCGTCTGCGTCGTAAGCGGTGTAATAGACCCTCACGGTGCCGGAGGAGCCCTGGATGCTGTTAATGACCAGGACCGGGGCGGAACTGAAGAACTGCTCCGAAACCGCGACCGGGCCTGTAATCGTGTAACTGCTTATGAGACCCATCGAGTCGCGGGCTTTCATCCTAAGCCACACGGAGTCGTTGACAATTCCCGGCAGCGCCCACGTGATATACGTTGAGCCGCTGTATTTGGAGTAATTGTTGCCGATATCGTAGTGGGAATGGGAATGCCTTATGAAACTTTTACCAAAGAATGGAATCTTCCGTCTTCAAGCCCGACACCCCCGGGCAGGATTATATGGGACAGTTCTTATTTCTATTTAAGCGCAGATGTCACACGACAGGATAAAGAAGAAATATCAGTGCTTGCCGTACCTGTACTTGGAAGGTTTAATTATCAAAACGAGTCAGGAATTAGTTTCGGGCTTGGGCTTGGCGCGTACTTGTTAAATATATCCAGGAAAACATCTTCAACAGACACATACCTGAGAGATTCGGGTACTGACAAGACGGGAGATACGATATTGAATTATAGCAGTAGTCTTGCCCTTGCTACCGTTGTGCCTGCGGTTGAAATAACAACTGATATTAAAAATAATTTATCTGATTCCATGTCTTGGTTTTTCGGTTTAAATATAACAGTATTAGGAAACACTGATTTTGTGGTAAGCGAACAGACCCGGGGATATTATCCTGACGGTGTTTCAAGGCATAAGATTAACATCAAAGAAGGTGTCGGTTTTGGCGGAATCGGTGGCGGCGCGAAAGCAGGTATCGCTTTAAAATTTTAGATTTCCGGGACACGATACCTGATTCAAAGTAAACATTAGTATTAAAAATTCTAGCCCACCCTTAAATTTCATCATTCCTGGTAGAACCCTTGTTTCAAGTATTATCCACAAGTTCGTCCTTGCTCACTAACCCAGGTCGCGGTATTTTCCCCACAATTGCGTGGTTTTACCTATTTTTTGTCTAAATTTCAGCAAAACCCATGGGGATTTTACCCTAAATGTTTAATTTTACCCTACTTTGTAGTATCTTCCATTTTCTTTTCTAATACATCTTTATTTTGTTTACTATTTTCAAGAGCGTGATCGTTGCGTACAATTAACGGGCCCCGGAAGCCCAGGGGTTCCCGTTGGGAGACGGTTCAGTTTATTTCAAAAAAGAAAGAAAAGAAGAAAACAAATAACCAAAAATCACGGTATTGACCCAAAGAGTAAGGACTCTAGTTGGCAAGTCGGCCTGTTTATCTGTAAAAAGATGAAGTAAACACCCCACCTTCCTAATATTTCCCCTTGACAAAACAATAGAATCCAAGTATAATACTATTGTAACACAAATGTGTTACAACTAATTGGAGGATTATATGAGATTTGCAAACATCCGTGAACTCAAACTAGAAACTAATAGGGTTTTAAAACTCAGTGATAAATTTGGCCCAGTAGTGATTACGCGCAAAGGACACCCAATTGCATTGCTTAGGACACTAAGCGAAGATGCATTTTCGGTTAATATAAACTCTTTATGGGCTCGTACCCGGGAAGCTGCAAAACGGGCAGGATATGGCCTACAAGATGTTGATAAACTGATTAAGGATGTTCGCTTAAAGAAATAATGAAAACTATCAGGGTTGTCATCGATACAAATATTTTAATATCAAGCCTTTGGGGTGGAAAACCTCGCCAAATTATTGACTTATGGGACAAGGGCGATATTGTTTTAGTCGTGAGTCAGGACATTCTTAACGAATACTTTGAAGTACTTAACAGGTTTTCTCTTTCAGAAGAAGATATTGAAGACATTACGATACTATTTTCTAATTCTGAAAAAGCCATCGTTATTAAGCCAAAAGTAAAACATCAGACACTAAAAAATGACCCAGATGATGAAAAATTCGTTGATTGCGCGATTGAAGGCGGAGCTCAATTTATTATCAGCGGTGATAAACATCTACTTGAACTTAAAACAATTAAAAATTGCAAGATACTAAACGCAAGTGAATTTTTAAAAGAAATTGATTTATTAAGTAAATAACATCCCCCTGCTCGTCTCAAATCCGCTTTACTTATTTCTGCTAAAATTGTAAACTAAAAATATTATGACCTATCTTTGCTGCACAAAAAAACTCTTGAAAGAAATGGGGATATCCAGGGACCAGATTGTTCGGGAAACTGATGACAATTCTCTGCTGGGCGCGTGGTATGCCAACTTATTCAAAATAGGCAGACATAAATGCCTGATATTTACGAATAAAACCACATTCTTTACTCTCATTTGCCATGAAGTTAAGATTACTGAAATTAGAAATCTCCCTGATACATTCAGAAAATGGCTTGAGAAAACATTAAAAGACGAGAAAATTGATGATGTAATCATCCAGCGTTTACTTAGCGATTGCCAGGAAATAAAATATTCTTATACTTCAGACCGCGGGGCAACCGGGATTATGGTAAATCATACGCTTAATTTAAACCCGTATTCTCCAAATGGAACCGAATATTTATTTTGACAAAACCCTTTTTATCGTCTATAATATAGTCAATAACCGACGGAAAGAGGAGGTATCCAATGGGTGAAAGCGAAAATAACTGTTTTTGTGTTGAATTTAATAAAAAGTTACGAATAAATTTTATTACCATATGCTTCTGGCAGAAGTGAGTATAAAAGAATGGATATGGCGTGGTATTATGAGTAAGATAAGCCGAATTTGCCCTTCAGCTGGATAACAAAGAAAAAAGAATACCGATTTATAAAATATTTACGGGAGAGG
>JAHIVV010000031.1 GCA_018816525.1 Elusimicrobiota bacterium | reverse complement strand
TTCCTAGGCCACCCCGCTTTTACCCCACTACACTTTTTTTTAAAAGGTGCAGCTGCAATGTCATATCCCCAACTAACTCTTTGAGCTGTTCTGTTTCCCGGCGCAGGCCATCCACTTCATCACTGTTGGCTTCACGTAAACTGTCGCCTTTTAACCTTGATTTCCCGGCTTCCATAAAATCTTTCAGCCATTTGTAATATATTGCCGCTGCTATTCCTTCCCTGCGGCATAATTCTGACACTGGTATCTCTTTGCGAAACCCTTCTAATACCACACGGATTTTGTCCTCTGAATTAAACCTGCGCCGCGTGGCGTATTTAACTTCCCGGATTAACCGGACTGCTCCGCCGGGCTTACTTCTGTTTCCTGATTGATTGTCCCTTCCATCGTTGTGCTCCTCCTTTTTTTATTTTACTTCTTTTGCGGCTGAAGCACAACCAAAAAACTCTCTACTAATTCAAACCCTAACTACTCCAATAAGGTCTAAAGATGAACACTCCGTAGTTATTTCATTCTATCAGAAGACCGGACCATATACAACTCCTATACCTGCTTTAATGACACCATCGCTAAATAATCGGGTACATACTTTCATTTTCATTTTTGGCACGGTGGCAGTATCTTTATCCGCACCCGGTGACCCCGGAAGTACAATCAGGCATTTTTGTGTGTCCCTTTGACAAATATTTTTAAATATATTGAGAAAATTAGCGGTAATTGCTATAATGGAAATCCAAGAATGGTGTTATTTACGGAGGATACATGGAAAACAACAAACCAATCGATGTTACCATTGTAGGCGGGGGCATGATAACCAATGACCTGCTTCTACCATCGATTTATCATCTCCAAAGAACCGGAATTGTAAAGGATATTAGCATTTGCGCGCTTAATAATCTGCCTTTAAAAGCGCTTAAAGAAAATAAAGAAACCTCAGACGCCTTTCCCGGCCAGGATTTTAACGCTTACCCGGCGCTTTCGGAAGACCCTAAAAAAAATTTCCCGGCGCTTTATAAAGAAGTAATAGCAAAGATGGCGCCCAGGCAGGCAGTTGTTGTAGCCATGCCGGACCAGTTTCATTATGAAGTAGTTATGGAGGCGTTAAAAAATAACCAGCACGTGCTTTGCGTAAAACCGCTCGTGTTAAAATATGAGCAGGATATCGAAATAGAAAAAATTGCCCTGGAAAAAGGGCTTTTTGTCGGCGTGGAATACCATAAACGGTTTGACCGCAGGTCTTTGATTGCAAAACGCAGTTATAAATTAGGCCATTTCGGCGAATTTATAATGGGTGAAGCAAAACTTGTTGAACCTTATTATTACCGCCATTCAAATTTCCAGAATTGGTTTACCTGCGCTAATACCGATCCGTTTGTTTATGTCGGCTGTCATTATGTTGACCTGGTTTATTTTATAACAGGGCTTAAACCAATAGAAGTTTCAGTTCAAGGCACAAAAGGCAAATTCCCTAACGGGAATGAAGGTTACCTTTGGGCCAACGGAAGAATTCGTTTTGAAAACGGCGCGCTTTTAAATGTATCAACCGGGCTTGGTTATCCGGATGACGCGGCAGGCAATAATGAACAATGCCTTTCAATGTTTTTTGAAGGGAAAGATAAAACCGGGCTTATTAAACATGATGACCAGTTCCGCGGAGTCAGCTACAGTTACCTTGATGGTATAGGGCTTGGCGGGTCCCGCTTTAATTTTATTAACCCCGACTTTTATAAACTTGTTTTATGGGAAGGTAAAGGATATAAACCGATCGGATACGGTTATGATTCAGTTGCCGCAAGTGTAAATACCATGCACAGGATTGAAAATGAAGTTGCGGGTGTTTCAGAAGATAAATCGCTTAAAAAAAGACAGGAAATTATCAAAGAGATTGATGATAAAGGCATAATCGCTACGCCTGCAAACAGTTATATAAATGAACTTGTGGTTGAAGCGGCAAGATTGTCAATTTTGAAAGACGGCATTCCGGTAAAAATTGTTTACGGAAAAAATCCTAAAGTTGAATGGAAAATTTAATTCTTAGCTGCAAGGAAGGCAGTGGAGAAGGCGGCTTGAAGGTTGAAGCCGCCGGTTAGGCCGTCGATATCGATAACCTCGCCGCAGAAGTATAAGCCTCTCACAATTTTAGATTCCATAGTATAAGGGTTTATTTCTTTTAGAGAAACTCCCCCGCTTGTTACGGTAGCTTCTTCTATCGGCCGGGTTTTTGTGATATTAAGCCTGAAATTTGTTATTAAATCTATTGTTTTCCCTATTTCAGTTTTATTAAGCTGTTTGCATTTTTTATCTTCGGCAAAATCCGCCAATTTCATAAGCGCTTCCACAAATCTTTTAGGCAGATGAACGCTCAAAATGGTCTTTAAGGTTTTTTCTCCTGAATTCCTGATTTCCTTTCTTAATTTCCCGTCAAACTCAACCGGACTGATTCCCGAAATCAAATTAACTGCCAGTGTAACTTTTTCATTCTTATTCAAATGCTCTGCAACCAGCCCGCTTATATGAAAAATTGCCGGGCCAGAAATCCCAAAATGAGTGAAAAGCATATCTCCTAATTGGGTGATTATTTTTTTATTTCCTGCAAAAGCGTTTATTATAATGTCCTGGAACGAAAGCCCCTGTAATTCTTTGCAAATTTCTCCAGAGACCTCTAAAGGAACCAGGGCTGGTTTAGGAGTTACGATCGTATGCCCCAGTTTTGCTGCCATAAGATAACCGTCTCCAGTGGAACCTGTCTGCGGATAAGAAAGGCCTCCGGTAGCAATAATGACTTTATTACAATTAATAATTTCCTGTATATCTTTTAATTTTACTCCCTTTACTTTTTGCTCTGCGGCAAATATTTCCTCTACAGAAGAATTAACCCGCAGTATAACTCCTTTTTCTTTCATGAATTTTACAAGCACAGCTGAAATGGCATCTGCATTTCCGTTAGCGGGAAATATTTTGCCTTTTTTCTCAACAATAGTTTTTATCCCGTACCCGTTTAAAAACTTTATCAGGCCCTTGTTAAAAAATTCAGAAAAAGCGCGGTACAAAAATTTGCCGTTTTTATGATAACTTTTTATGAAAACATTAATATCGCCGTTGTTGGTGATATTGCATCTTCCGCTGCCTGTAATTTTAAGCTTTCTGCCCGGCTGGTCCTTTTTTTCTAAAAGAAGGGTTTTTCTGTTGGCTTCTGCTGATTTGCCTGCGGCAAACATTCCTGCGGGTCATGCTCCTATGACAATAACATCAAAATGTTCCATCTACCTTTTAATAGCAGGAGCAATGTGTATCTTTGTCCCTTTAATATTTTTATTATCAATTGCTTTTATAACATTTCTGGCATCATTTATGGAAACCTCAAAAAAAGCAAATTTTTCGTGGATGCTTATTTTCCCCACCGCGTATCCTTGGAGGCCGGCTTCATTGCGCAATATTTCAATAAGGTCTTTAGGGCCGATATTCTGCGCTCTGCCTAAATTAACAAACAACCTCGCTTTTCCCGCTTCAGCGCCGGTATTCTGCAAATCATCCATATCGACGCCTTCTTCCTTTTCTTTAACTCCGATTGTCATCAGCTTTAAAAGCGATGCGGCTAAATCAACGGAAGTAAAATCTTCTTTGAGGAATTCTTCAACCTGAGCGACATATTTTTTCAGATTTCCTTCCTTTATTGTTTTTTTTGCGCGGTCTAGCGTGCTATTGCTTCTTATGGCTTCAACATCGTCAAGCGAAGGCACTCTTTGCCGGAATATTTTTACTTTCGCGTATTTTTGAATATCTCTCAGTTTATAAAATTCATCTCCGCCAGCGACAAATGTAAATGCTTTTCCGCCTTTCCCGGCGCGGCCTGTCCGGCCGATTCTGTGCACGTAATATTCTTCATTTTGTGGAATGTCGTAATTAAAAACCGCTTCAATATCGTCCACATCAATGCCGCGGGCAGCCACGTCAGTTGCGACAAGCAATTCAATTGCGCCTCTCCTAAACTTTGACATAATGCGGTCTCTCTGAACCTGTTTCATGTCTCCGTGAAGTTTTTCCGCCAGGTATCCGCGGGCCTGCATATGGTCCACCAGTTCATCCACCTGAACTTTTGTATTACAGAAAACAAGCGAAAGCTTAATATTGTAAAAGTCAATTATGCGGGAAAGTGTTTCAAGTTTTGAACTTTGGGTTACCTCGCAGTAGGATTGCTCGGTATTGGGCACAGTGAGTGCCTCGTGGATAACTTTTACCATCTGAGGTTTTTTCTGGTACCGGTGAGTCAATTCAAGGAATGCTTTTGGCATGGTGGCTGAGAAAAACATGGTCTGTCTGGTATCTTTGGGCGTTCCCTTTAAAATAAGTTCGATATCGTCGATGAAACCCATATCAAGCATTTCATCTGCTTCATCGAGCACAACCATTTTTACGTTATTTACCTTCAGCGTCCCCCGGTTAATGTGGTCAATCACTCTTCCGGGCGTACCAATAATTACTTGCGCGCCGTAACTTAAGGCATTAATCTGCCTGTCTATGCTCTGGCCGCCGTAAATGGGCACAATATGCGCGCCCTTTTTGTATTTAGAAAGTTTTTTAAATTCTTCCGCCACCTGAATGGCAAGTTCTCTGGTAGGGCAAAGTATAATTGCCTGGAGGTTTTTGTCTTTGACATTGATTTTTTCCAGGATTGGAATTCCGAATGCTAATGTTTTACCCGTTCCGGTCTGGGCCTGGCCGCAAACATCTTTGCCTTCCATTACCGGAAGGATGGCCTGGGATTGGATGGGCGTGGTTTCTTCAAAACCCATGTCTACAATCGCTTTGCTTATTTCTGGCGATAAATTCAGCTCGCTAAATTTTAAATTTTGCATTAATACCTCTTTCATACCCAATGCTACCCGCTTGGAAGGATATTCTATAATATTGGTAACTAAAAGACAAATGTTTTTTCGGAAAAATTATCATTATCATTTTGATATCAATTTCATTTCTGAAGCATTCTTCAGTATAGCATTGAAATAGGGAGGCATACTATTTTGTCAGCCAAGTATCGGACTTCATTTCCCGTATATATTATTATTCCAATGCAGTCTTTTGGGTGCTCAGCCAGAAATGTACGCAAATTATCGGAATCACCATAACTTATACCGGAAGAGAGCTTAACTTCTATTGCAAGGAGTTTATTTCCGTACTCAACCACAAAATCGACTTCTTTACCCGTGACGGTACGCCAGTAATATATCCTTGCTTTGGGAACCATTAACTCGCATAAGACCGAAAGGTGGAGAAGAACAAAAGTTTCGAATATTGAACCGGCTTCCCTTGCCGTTTTAAGAGAATTCTCGTCGTAATACCCGCAGAGATAACTGGTCAGCCCGGGGTCAAGGAAATATATCTTCGGCGATTTAATAAGCCTTTTTGTTCTGCTTTTTGAATAAGCGGGAATTCTGACCAAAAGACAGGTTGCCTCCAAAAGGTTTAAATAGCGGTACACTGTAGCTTGCCCTATTTTAATATCTCTCGCAATCTCTGTCTGGTTTATTACCTGCCCTGATCGCAGCGCTACAGCCTTCATAAGATTTCTGAAATCAACCAGGGATTCCACCTGCGATAACTGCCGCAGGTCCCGTTCCAGATAAGTCATTATATACCCTTCCCACCATCTTGTTACATTCTCCGGTAAAGAAATATGCAATAGAGGCGGCATAAACCC
>JAHIVV010000030.1 GCA_018816525.1 Elusimicrobiota bacterium | reverse complement strand
TTGATTGAAATGTTGGGCAAGTTATTCTTAAGCCCGGAAGATGAAATAGTGGTCAGCGAACACGCTTTTATCAGGTATAAAATGGCAGGGGATTTAATGGGAAGCAAAGTAATTTCCGTTCCGATGAAAAATTACACGCATGATTTGCCGGCCATGTCTGCCGCGGTTACTGGTAAAACAAAAATAGTATTCATTGCTAATCCGAACAATCCTACGGGAACGTACGTTACTGATAAGGATCTTGAAAATTTTCTCGCGGGTTTACCCAACACGGTGCCTTTAGTAGTGGTAGATGAAGCCTATTACGAATACGCGCGGATTAACAAGGATTATCCTGATTCGGTGAAACTTTTCCGGAGGTATCCGAATTTAATTATTCTGAGAACCTTTTCAAAGATTCACGCTCTTGCCGGCCTCAGAGCCGGGTATGCGATTGCGGACAGCGAGGTTATAAAATACCTGGATACGATAAGGCCGCCTTTTAATGTAACAACGATTACGCAGGCTGCTGCACTGGCTGCGCTCAAAGACGAAAAAGCGCAGATTCGTAAGGCGCTCAATGTTGTTGAAAAGGGCAAAAAATACCTTTATGCGGAATTTTATAAACTGGGTTTAAAGTATATCAATTCTGCGGGAAATTTCATTCTGGTGAATGTTTCGCCAATGGAAGGGAAAGAAATTTTTTCTGAATTGTTAAAGCAAGGCGTAATTGTGCGCGCTATGGACGAATATGAATTTCCTGAATTCATCCGGGTTACGATAGGAAAACCTGATGAAAATAAAATATTTATTAAGGCGCTTAAAAAATGCCTGGAGGGCAAGCAGCTATGATTTTAACTTTGAAAGCGCATGCGGCGGATAAAGATATAAAACTGGTTGTAAACAAAATAAAAGAACTTGGTTTTCAGGCGCATATTTCAAAGGGTGCTGTAAAAACTGTCATAGGAGTTGTCGGTGAAAAAGCCATTACTACAAGGGCCTTATTTGAAACACTCGCGGCTGTTGAGGCAGTTACCCCTATTTCAAAGCCTTATAAGCTTTGCAGCAGGGAATTTAAAAAAGAAAACTCCGTAGTAAAGATAGATAACAAGGTATCAATCGGCGGGAAAAAGATAACTGTTATTGCCGGGCCCTGTTCAGTTGAGTCCAGGGAGAGAATGATTGATGTTGCGAAACGCGTCAAAAATTCAGGCGCCGGCTGTTTAAGGGGCGGAGCTTTTAAACCGAGAACAAGCCCCTATTCTTTTCAGGGCCTTGGAGAAGAGGGGCTGAAATACCTTGCAGAAGCGAAAAAAATTACCGGTTTGCCGATAGTAACGGAAATAATGAGCCCGGATTTGCTGGAGCTTATAGGCAGTTATGCGGATGTCCTGCAGATAGGCGCGAGAAATATGCAGAATTACGATCTGCTTAAAGAAGTTGGGAGTTTCAACAAACCGGTCCTGCTTAAAAGAGGTTTTTCGGCTACGGTTGAAGAGCTTTTAATGAGCGCCGAATACATAATGTCGAAGGGAAATTATAATGTGATTTTGTGCGAGCGCGGCATAAGAACCTATGAAACTTCGACCAGGTTTACCCTTGATTTAAATGCTGTGCCTGTAATAAAACATCTCAGCCACCTGCCGGTGATTGTTGACCCGTCCCACGGGGTTGGCGTAAGAGCGTATATTCCTTCAATGTGTTTAGCGGCTATTGCGGCCGGCGCGGACGGCTTGATGGTTGAAGTCCATTCAAAACCCCAGGAGGCGCTTTGCGATGGTTCACAAAGCCTCCTGCCGGAACAATTTATTAAAATGATGAAAGAATTAAAAGGAGTTTCGGCGGCGGTCGGAAGGTCTTTATGAGAGCAAAAAAAGTTGCGATAATCGGAGTAGGGTTAATCGGCGGTTCAATCGGATTAGCGCTAAAGAATTTCAAATCTCGAATTTTAAATTATAAAATTAGCGGTATCGGCAGGCATATAGAAAAACTCAAACTGGCAAAAAAGCTCGGCGCAGTTGATGAATTTACAACCGATTTCATTTCAGGCGTTAAAGATGCGGATATTGTCATTCTTGCAACGACTGTTGATACAATTGTTCCGATATTTAAAAAGATCGCTCCTCATTTAAAAACCGGGTGCATTGTAACTGATGCCGGAAGCATAAAAGCAAATATTGTCCGCGGGATTTCAAAAATATTGCCTAAATCAATTTATTTTGTCGGAGCCCACCCGCTTGCCGGTTCAGAAAAAACCGGCGTGCGTTTTGCCGACCCTAACCTGTATAAAGGGTCAACTGTTGTCATTACTCCTCTTAAAAACACTCCTAAAACAGTCATAGAAATCATTTCAGCAATGTGGAAGAAAACAGGGGCGAATATACTTCAGCTTTCTCCGGAAATTCACGACAAGCTGGTTGCCTCTACAAGCCATTTACCGCATATACTTTCTGCCGCATTGACGCAATTGGTAAATAACGCAAATTTAAAAAATAATTCCGCTTCAAAATTATTGGCAGGTTCGTTCAAGGATATGACAAGAATAGCCGATTCTGATTCTGAAAATTGGGCGGCCATATGTTTTGGCAATATGCTCGAACTAAACAGAGCCATAGAAGAATATATCAAAATTCTTAAAAAAGTAAAGGCAGAGCTTAATTCACCAAAAAAGTTAAAGGTTTTTTTCGGTAAATCAAAAAAGAACAGATGGCAACTTTTACAGTAAAGCCCAAAGAAATAATCCACGCCTCATTTACAGTTCCCGGGGATAAATCAATCACTCACAGGTCGGTAATTTTGTCCAGCCTTGCTGAGGGGAATTGTGTTGTGCATGATTATCTTGACGGAGATGACTGCCGAAGGACTATAGAAGCCTTCAGGTCAGCCGGGATAGAAATAAAGAAAGAAAAAAATAAGCTTTATATTGCCGGGAAAGGACTAAAGGGTCTTACTGCCCCGGCAAAACCGGTTGATTCAGGCAATTCAGGCACCACTATCAGGCTGATGTCAGGTGTATTTGCAGGACAGAATTTTACAACCGAAATTTTCGGCGATGAGAGCCTTTCAAAGCGCCCCATGAAACGCGTAATAGAGCCGCTTCGTAAAATGGGCGCGCAAATCTCGGCAAAAGACGATCAATATCCTCCGTTACTCATTAAAGGCAATCCTTCACTCAAACCGGTTGATTATCAACTCCCTGTTGCAAGCGCGCAGGTGAAATCTGCGGTTTTACTTGCAGGATTGCAAACAAATGGAACAACGGTTGTAAGCGAGCCGGGAGAATCACGCGACCATACCGAAAGAATGCTTGAATACCTCGGCGCTAAAATCCGTGTCAACGCAAACACCGTTTCGTTGGAAGGCGGGGCAAAACTAAAAGCAAAAGATATTTTTGTGCCGGGTGATTTTTCTTCAGCGGCATTTTTTATTGTTGCAGGTTTACTGGTAAAAAATTCTGAAATTTGCATAGAAAACACAGGAGTAAATTCCAGGCGAACCGGGCTTATTTTTGCTCTTGAAAAAATGGGTGCAAAAATAGAGCTGAAAGATGTAAAAACAATTTGTAATGAGCCTGTCGGAAATATTTTAATTAAATCGGGTTCATTGTCGGGCATAACGCTTGAACCGGAATACATTCCTAAACTTATAGACGAAATCCCTCTGCTGGTTCTTGCGGCTACACAGGCAAAAGGAAGAACGGTCATAACGGGCGCCTCTGAACTAAGGATTAAAGAGAGCGACAGGATTAAAACAATTTCTACCGAACTAAAAAAAATGGGTGCAAATATAACCGAACAACCCGACGGTTTTATTGTTGAAGGGCCTGTAAAGCTCAAAGGTTTTCAAAAGGTTGAAAGTTATAATGACCACCGTATTGCAATGACTATGGCGATAGCCGGGTTGTGCGCTGAAGGCGAAACAACAATAAATAATTCCGAGTGTGTTGATATTTCATTTCCTAATTTCTGGGATCTGATTACAAAATTATGAGAACAATCGGTAGCGTGCTTTACCTTATTGGGTGGATTTTTTATAAATCTGTTTATACACTTGTATTCAGGGTTAAAATATCAGGTGTAAAAAATTTTCCAAAAAAGGGCGGGGTGCTCATAGCATCCAACCATTTAAGTATGGCCGACCCCCCGCTGGTAGGTTCGTGCCTTTGGCGGCCTATCCACTATATGGCAAAAAAAGAGCTGTTTAGTTCGCCGGTATTTGGCTGGATTTTACGTAAAGTGAATGCTTTCCCGGTTAACCGTAAAGGAACCGATATGGGTGCAATCCG
>JAHIVV010000029.1 GCA_018816525.1 Elusimicrobiota bacterium | reverse complement strand
CTTGTTTTTCTTTATTTCTTTCTCGATAAGTTTTTTTACCTTTTCTATTACTCTCTTTGAGTCACAGAATAAATATCCTTTTGCATCAGGAGAATGTTCTATCTGGGCCAGCAGGTCATAGGCAATATATACCGGATTTGAAGATGAATCGCAGATTAATGCAACCTCACTGGGACCGGCAATTAAATCAATTCCTACGTTACCGAATAATTGCCTCTTAGCTTCAGTGACATAGCTGCTGCCCGGCCCTATTATCATGTCAGCTTTCGGCAGGGTCTGGGTTCCAAAAGCAAACCCCGCGATGGCCTGCGGGCCGCCGACACGGAATACTTTGTCAACTTTTGCTGCTTTTGAAGCGTATAACACTGACGGTGTTATATTCGCTGGGGGCGTAGCGATGTATATATTTTTAACCCCAGCTATCCTGGCAGGAATTACTGTCATCAGCACAATAGAAGGGTAATAGGCATATTTACCTCCGGCGATGTAAACACAAATGGTTTCAACCGGCTTTACAATCTGCCCGACAGTTTTACCTTTATTTGAGTATTTCCAGGATTTTGTGATTTTATTGCGCTCGCATTTGTGGAAGAATTCGATATTTTCTGCGGCGTGATTTATGGCGTGTTTTAAATTTGTGTCTATTTTGTCTACGGCTGTGTCCAGTTCCTGCTGCGACAAAAGAAAATCCTCAGGGTAAATATTGACCCTGTCAAATTTCAGGGTATATTCTGCTACAGCCTTGTCCCCCCTGGCTTTAACGTCATTGATTATTTTTGCGATATTGTTATTTTCGCCAAACATGTTTTTATTATACAAAAAAATTAGCTGATTTTCCTGTAAATATTCGCTCCTAATTGAACAAGCTTTTTTTCAAGGTTTTCATAACCCCTGTCGAGATGATAAATTCGGTTTACTGTTGTTTTTCCTTTTGCTGCAAGCCCCGCAAGGACTAAAGCAGCGCCTGCGCGCAGGTCTGAAACCATTACGGGTGCGCCGCTTAAACAACTATTTCCAAGGACTGTAACTATATTGTCTTTTATAGAAAGTTTTGCTCCCAGCCTCTGCAATTCAGCGGCATGGATAAACCTGTTTTCGAACACTTCCTCTTTTATTTCAGATTTCCCCTGGGCAACACACATGAGGGCCATCCATTGGGCCTGCAGGTCTGTAGGAAACCCTGGATAGGGAGATGTAATTATATTAACCGGTTTAATTTTACATATATGGCTTATTTTTACCGAGTTTGAATTTTGTTCTAACTTAAACCCTGCAAGCCTTAATTTTTTCAGTAATGCATCTATATGTTCCGGAATACATTTGTTTACTTTTACTTCTCCCCGGGTAATTGCGCCTGCTATAAGATATGTGCCGGCTTCAATTCTATCCGGGATAACACTATGGTTTAAAGTGCCCCCAAGTTTTTTTACACCTGTTATCGTTATTGTTTTTTGGCCGGCATTTTCAATTTTTGCGCCTAATTTATTTAAAAAATTTGCCAGGTCAATTATTTCAGGTTCTCTGGCGGCATTTTTTATTACAGTTTTGCCTTTTGCAAGAGTGGCGGCAAGAATAATATTTTCCGTAGCGCCGACGCTTGGGAACCTGAAATTTATCACAGCTCCTTTTAACTGCCTGCGGTCTAAATGCACGAAGCCTTCCTTTACTTCGATATTTGCGCCCATTTTTTCAAAGCCTGAAAGATGAATGTCTATGGGCCTGATACCTATGGCGCAGCCTCCCGGAAGAGCAATCTTTATTTTACCGTACCTTGCCATTAAAGGACCCGCTACCCAAAAACTGGCCCGCATTCTTTTTACCAGGTCATAAGGGGCTTCTTTCGGCACTTTACGTCTTTTGTTACGGGTAATAATAATTTTACCAAAGTTGTCTTTTACTATTTTCTTGCCGAAATATTCCAATAACAATATTGTTGTTTCGATGTCTTTTAATTGAGGGACATTTCTGATAACACACTTTTCGTCCGTCAAAAGGGTGCTGATCAGTATAGGCAGCGCGGCATTTTTTGAGCCTGAAATTTCAACGCTCCCGGAGAGCTTGCTGCCGCCTTCGATAATTATTTTGTCCATTTGAATATTACCACCCTATTATGCCCGGATAAATCCTTCACAATTTTTGTAGTTGCAAAACCTTTCGATTCGAATATTTTTTTTACTTTATCGGCCTGGTTATAACCTGTTTCTAAAAGAAAATACCCATTCTTGTTTATGTGCTTAATACAGGAAGTTGACATATACTCATAAAAAACCAGCCCCTCAGAACCGCCGTCCAGGGCCGTTTTTGGCTCAAAATGTATCTCCGGTTGGAGTTTAGCGAACTCTTTAGCTGTTACATACGGAGGATTTGAAATAATTATATCAAAAACAGGCAGTTTTGAAAAACCTTTACTTAAGAGGTCAATACATTGAAAATCAACTTTTTTTTCTGCTTTCAGGATTTTTGCATTCTGTTTTGCAATTTTAACTGATTCTTTTGAAACATCGATACCGGTTATGATAGTATTCTTTGTCAGTTTTGCCAGCGCAATTGATACATTTCCGCTTCCAGCCCCTATATCTAGGACATAAAGCATATTATAGGCCTTAAAACCCGGGGTATTTACCAGTTTCACGGTTTCTTCAACTAAAATTTCTGTTTCCGGCCTGGGTATAAGCACCCTGTTTGACACTATGAAATCCATTCCCATGAATTCTTTTCTCCCGATGATATAACTAAGCGGGATTCGCGCTGCCCGTTGAACTATTTTTTTGTTGTAATTTTTTGCGATTTCCTGGTTAACTTCTTTATTATAATCCATTATCAGTTTTAACCTGTCGCATTTTAATTCGTCAGCAAGGATAACCTGGGCATCCAATTCAGATTCTTCAACACCTTTCTTTGAGAGAAGTTTTGAACCTTTTTCGATTAATTCGTTAATAGTTATCATTTATTATTCCTCGTCGTTCAGGTCAGACTGACTTGAATCTTCTTTCTTATTTGCAATGCCGGTTTTTATCTGTTTTAAGAACTCATCCAAGTCGCCTTCAAGTATATTTTCGAGGTTATGTATGGTTACACCGGCCCGGTGGTCGGTTATGCGGTTTTGCGGGTAATTATAAGTCCGTATTTTTTCAGACCTTTTTGCACTGCCGATCTGGGCCCTTCTTGCGTCGCCAATTTCGCTGTCCTGGGCTTTTGTTTTCATTTCGCTTAAGCGTACAAGCAATAGTTTATAAGCTTTTTGCCTGTTGCGCCCCTGCGATCGTTCGTCTTGGCAGGAACAAACTATGCCTGAGGGTAAATGAGTAATTCTTACTGCGGAATCTGTTTTCTGGAGGTGCTGGCCGCCGTGCCCGGAAGCGCGGAAAGTATCAATCTTCAGGTCTTCGGGTTTGATTTCCATGTCTATTTCTTTCGGTTCCGGCAAAATAGCAACTGTTGCCGTGCTGGTATGAATGCGGCCGGAAGATTCTGTCGAAGGGATGCGCTGGACCCGGTGCGTGCCGCTTTCATACTGCAAAATATCATAAATATTATCTGCTTCGACGCCTACTATGATTTCTTTAAAACCTTTTAAACCGGTGGCATGAGAACTTAACGATTCCATTTTATAACCTTTTCTCTCGAAGTACCTTGCATACATCCTGAAAAGGTCTGCCGCAAACAGGGCCGCTTCATCGCCGCCGGTACCTGCGCGTATTTCCATAATTACACTGTTTATTGCGAGATCCTGTTTATCCTTATTTTTGAAATATTCATTTAGTTCTGTTTCGAGCTGTTTTTTTGTAATCCCAATGGTTTTAATTTCTTCCTCAGCAAGTTGTTTCAACTCTTCATCATCAAGTATGGCAAGGCTTTCAATTTGATCGTTTGAATTCTTAAATTCGCGGTATTTAAGGACGGCCGGAAGAATTTTACCGTGTTCTTTCAGGTAATTGCTGTAATCTTTGTCCTGGGCGATTACTTTTTGATCGGAAATAAGCCGCTCAAGCTCTTTGCATTTATTGTCTAAATCTTCAAAATATTTAGTTTCCATAATTTTTTATTAAAAAACAAAAAAGACAGATGGATACATTGCTGTGCCGATCTGTCTTTTAATAATATCTAATGTTTTGCTACTTCTCTGTTTTTTTAGCCTTTTCTGCTTTTGCTCCAGGGGCTGCTTTCTTCTTATCCGGTGTTGTGGAAAGGACTTTAAAAGCTTTTTTCTTCGGAACTTTGACTGCTTTAACCTTTTTAACCCTTTTTGTATCGATTTTTATTTCTTTAAATTTCTTTTTAAACTTTTCTACTCTCCCGGCCGTATCTACAAACCTTTGTTTGCCCGTAAAAAACGGATGGCATGACGAACAGATATCAACCTTAATAACCGGTTTGGTTGAACGGGTTATAAAGCTATTCCCGCATGCGCAGGAAACTTTTGATTCAACGTAGTTTGGATGAATTCCCTCTTTCATTTTTTTGTCTCCTGATTTTAAATTCTAGTGTATTATACAACAATAATCTTGATTATTCAAATCTGAAATTTCAAATTTGAAATCTATTTATCGATTGAAGACATTTCCATGGATTTTAAAAAATCTTTATTTGACTTTGTTACTGAAATTTTTTCCAGCAATAGCTCCATGCCTTCGATTGAATTAAGCGAGCTTAATATTTTGCGCAGGATCCATACTTTGTTTAATTCTTCAGGGTCAAGCAGTAATTCTTCTTTCCTGGTTCCTGAACGCGTGATATCTATTGAAGGGAATATTCTTCTGTCGGCTAACTTACGGTCAAGATAAATCTCCATATTGCCGGTGCCTTTGAATTCCTCAAAAATAACTTCATCCATACGGCTTCCGGTCTCTACAAGCGCCGTGCCGATTATCGTAAGGCTGCCGCCCTGTTCAATTTTCCTGGCTGCGCCAAAGAACCTTTTAGGCCTCTGAAGCGCGGTAGCATCGATACCTCCGGAAAGCACTCTTCCGCTTGCCGGGGTTATTGTATTATAGGCTCTTGCCAGCCTGGTGATAGAATCCAGCAGAACTACTACATCCCTGCCGTGTTCCACAAGCCTTTTGGCTTTTTCAATCACCATTTCAGCTACCTGAACATGCCTGTCAGCAGGTTCATCAAAAGTTGAAGCAATAACTTCTCCTTTAACTGAACGCTGCATATCCGTAACTTCTTCCGGCCTTTCATCAATCAGAAGAATAAGTAAATCTACTTCAGGCGAGTTTATTGATATTGAGTTTGCTATTTTTTGGAGCATAACTGTTTTACCGGTTCTGGGCGGAGCGTTGATAAGCGCTCTTTGGCCTTTGCCGATAGGTGCTATCAAATCGATTACCCTGGTGAGCACATCGTCCTTTGAAGTTTCAAGGCGAAGCCTTTCAGAAGGATAAAGCGGGGTAAGGTCATCAAAATACATTCTTTCACGCACTTTTTCAGGTTCGCTTTTGTTTACGGCTTTGACCTGTAAAAGAGCAAAGAACCTCTCCCCTTCTTTTGGCGGGCGGACATACCCGGAAACCGTATCGCCTTTGCGCAAGCCGAATTTCTTGATCTGCGAAGGCGATATATAAATATCTTCCTGGCTTGGCAGGTAGTTATAATTGGTTGAACGCAAAAAACCAAAACCATCCGGCAAGACTTCAAGCACTCCTTCATTATATATAAGGCCGTTTTCTTTTGCCTGTACTTCCAGGATTTTAACGATAATTTCCTGTTTGCGTAAACCCGACAGCGACTCAATTTTCATCTCTTTAGCCATTTTGTTCAGATCGGTGAGAGTTAATTTGTTGAGCGCAGTGATATCCATCATCTGTTCCACTGTAATACCTCCTAATAAGTTGAAGCGCAGAATATCATATTCTGTCTTTGGCTTTTTTCTCTAAAATATTTGATTGTTTTGATTCATTTGGCAAGAAATTAAAAAACACCGAAAAATGCAACCCTTATTTAGTGTTTGCGAAAGAATTAAACTTAGAATTTT
>JAHIVV010000028.1 GCA_018816525.1 Elusimicrobiota bacterium | reverse complement strand
TTATGCGCATGTTTACGCTCAAATACGCACGCTTACGCACGAATTAAAACGTATTTTATTGCTTTCCCTGTGCCTTCGCTTTTAATCAGTTTCTCTTTTTCAAGCTTTTCCAAAATCCGGTAAGCCTTGCCCCTGTCAATTTCGAATGTTTTTTGGCAGGTATCGTTATCAATACTATCGTTTGTTTTAATATAATCAAGCACTTTTTGTTTTAAATCATCTTCAACTTTAAAATCTGAAAACTTTTTCTGTTTAGTTTTTCCATACAACCCTTTTGATGCATAACCAGCCTTCTTTCGTCCTCACGTATGTAATGTCAGATATCCATATCATATTCAAACCCGTAGTCGTAAAATCACGGTTCAACAGGTTCGGGGATATCGGATATTTGTGGTCTGAATGTGTCGTCACTTTGAATTTCCTGGCTGTCTTAGCGCGAATACCGTTTATTCTCATGAGCCGGGCTATGCGTTTCTTGTTGACCTTCCGGTCCGGTTTATCGTTGATAGAGTCCGCAATACTCGGGCTTCCGTAGGTTTCACGATATTTTTTAAATTCTTCCCGTATTTCAATGAGCAATTCTTCGTTTTCTATTTCACGGCGGCTTTTAAATTTCCCAAGCCACCGGTAAAATCCGCCCCGCGAAACTTCTAAAGCCCGGCACATCTCCAGGATTCGGAATTCACCGCTGTGTTCCGCTATAAATCCGAATATCTCTTGGGGTCTTTTGAGAATATGCCTACGGCTTTTTTTAAGATGTCACGCTCCCGCTGGGCGCGCTCCAGTTCCCGTCTCAGCCGCCGATTCTCCTCTTCCAGCGGCTTCATATGCCCTTTCCCGGGAAATGCATTTCCCGGGTCCGATTCGTATTTCCTCTTCCATGTGTATAAGAGATTGCCATTCACGAAGTTGTTATACCATTCGTTTCCGTTTGGCTGACCGGTTTTTATTCTCTCCTAATATTATTTAAATTCTTCCAGGAGCTTGCTGGCAAGCTGATGCAGTTCTGTGTTTGCCAGAGCCAAAACTTTCTTTTTTACTGTTCTCGAAAAATATTCTGCTTCTGTTTTTGTCAGTTTTTCTCTCCGCAATTTTTTAAAAAACAATTCCTTCTGCTTGGGAGAAAACACCTGGGACAAAGAATACTCCAGCCTCAATTGATTTTTCTTTAAAACCAAATCATCAAGGTCGGATTTTTGCCTGCTGAAATAATTTTCAAAAGTATTTTTTAACCTCTGTGCAGACATTTCCAAATTGCCCGCCTTAAGACTATTGTTCTTTTTAAGTGCCTCTGACATTTTTGTCAATTTAGCCTTTTCTTCTTCAGATAAGGACCTGCTATACTCGTTTTTCCATCTCGTCCTGACTTCAAAATGTTCAAAAAGAAGTAAGGTTATTAACAGCAGCTCCTTCAACTTCTTTTTTTCTTCAGCAGTACTTAAGTAGGATTCCACTTCTTTTTGATTAAATGAACTGCGTTCAAAAGCATTAAGCAGAACAACAGGAAAACCCTCAAGCAGGCGGACATCATCACTTTTAACCATTTCAGCCAATGTGTCATTGGCATTTTGTGAATCATCTGTTTGCATGAGTTGATAACCAAGCGAAGCCATATTTTTATAGAGCATTTCCTTATCCATTTTTTAAACCATCCTCATTAAGCATCCTTAAAAACGAATCTAAATGCTTATTTACCTTGTCTTCAGAAATATCAAACGACGACGTTTTATGAAAACGAGTCTTCAAAACATTAATGTTTATTTCCTCTCGTTTCTTTCTAAACAGTAAAAGACAATCCTGAAAATCAACAGTACTTCCTCTGAATAATTTACTTATAATAAGGTCATAATAGTTCAAAACGCCCAAATATATATAACCATATTGTTTTATCAGCAGATGATTATTCTTTTGAAGCGGTGATTCTATTAGTTCAGTAGTGTGTATCTTATTTCCTGTGAAAAAATCAATACGAAAACCGGCGTCTCTTTGCCATCCGCCGCTTTTACCCTGATTGTAACCTGCCTGTTTTAATATCTTGATAAGATAACCAAATTCATTTTGTTTGGGAACCATAAAATCGATGTCTTTTGTTGAATTCTTTAGATCCAATAAAGTCAAAGCCGTTCCGCCGCAAGCAATAATCTGCACTTTTCTTTTTAACAAACCATCCCAGGCAGCTATTTCGTTAAATAGTTCCTTTTTATCAATTCTATAATCGTTCATTTATTGCACCAATAGATACAATGGTATGTACATAAACATACAAACACTTGTACTATATTATACTTTAGTTTTTCAAGAAAGTCAAGAGTTTTTTAAACTTACTATTTATTTCGCTTTGTTTTGGTCGCGGGGGACCCAGGTTATCTGCCATTTGGCGAACTGGTTGAGCAAATTGCGAACCTGGCTTCTTAAAACACGTAATTCCGCCTTTTTGCATTCGTATTCGCCTGTTATCTGCCTGACGATTAGCTGGCTGTCGCCATATATATCAAGTTCAACATCTTTAGTTTTTTTGAAAGATTTCAGGGCGTTTATCAGGCCGCTGTATTCGGCTTCGGGTACGGTGGTTTCATTGGGGAGTTTGATTGTTTCTTCGTGCTGTTTGTCTTTTGCGTCGATGATTACGAATGTGCAGCTGGTATCTTGAGGCGTCTTGTTCCCGTCAAAATATACAGTTACTTTTTTCATTTTGTTTTCTCCAGTTACTGATTTCAGTTAGGGCTGGTACATTCCTAACTATATACCTAAAATTTTAACAATTACTCTTTTTTTACGTTGACCGTCAAATTCTGCATAAAAAATCTGCTGCCAGGGGCCGAAATCCAGCTTGCCTTTGGTGATAGGCACGGTCACTTCATGATGAAACAATGTGCTCTTCAAATGCGCATCCCCGTTTGATTCACCTGTTCTATGATGCCTGTAATTAGGCAAATCAGGAGCCACTTTTTCTGCCCACTCCATCAGGTCTTCTTTAATGCCCTCTTCTTCATCATTAATAAATACACCAGCCGTTATGTGCATAGCACTGACTAAAGCAAGCCCTTCTTTTACCCCGCTTTCATCTATTGCATCCTGGACTTCACAGGTAATATTAACGAACTCTTTTTCTTTCTTTGTGCAAAACCATAAATATTTTGTATGTGCTTTCATTTATTTCTCAGGGATTATCTGAATTTGAACGAATTTATCCGTCAAATATTTGTTGATCACGTTTTTTAGATCCGCCGG
>JAHIVV010000027.1 GCA_018816525.1 Elusimicrobiota bacterium | reverse complement strand
TTGGTTTTAGTTTTTTTATTGCAAAAAACAGCTTCCAAATTGGAACAATTGAGCAGTTGATTTTTTCGGCGGCTAAAAACTCGGCAAACTGGCTCTTTTCAGGCAAGAACACGAAAGGTTCAAATTTTGAAAGGTCAATATTTTTCAACAGTAGAAGCAGGCTCTTCTGCCCGCCTCCGGCAATTACGATTGGATAATCTAGGTATAGAATCTTAGATTTTTTTTGCATAAACCTTTATCCTGTTCTGTTTGCGCAGTAATCTGGAACATGCATAGAGCAAGGCGGGAATCACGTAAAAAATCATTTTGTTAATACCCTGTTTTTTCCTGACTGTTTCGCTTATATACAGTTTATACGGGATCATGACTTTCCTGACATCAAGGACTTCAAAACTGCCGGCCTTTAATAACTGCCTTAGCGAATGTTCAGTAAAACCGTTTCTGTGACCTCCCGGATGACTGTGAAAAGACTGCCTTAGAAACTGGCTCCATTTTCCCAGAGAAAATACGTGTATAACAGCAGCTAACTTTCTTATAAGGCTGTTATCATCGGGAACTTCAATAACCAGCAAACCGTTTTTCTTGAGATATTCCGCGCCCTTCAAAAAAGCATCCTTCGGGTCTAAAAGATGTTCCAGCACATCAAACAATGTTATTATGTCAAAACTTTCTTTTTCTAAATTTACATCACTGATAAGCGAAGTCAGGATATTCAATTTCTCCTTGCTGCACACATAATCAGCAGTTTCTTTGTTGACCTCAATTCCTGTAACCTCATACCCGATTTTTACTGCTTCTGAAATAAGGTAAGCAAAACCGCTTCCAATATCAAGCCATCTTTTGCCTGTTATATTGTTTTTGTCCGCGCATTTTTTTATAAGAAGCGCCTCTTTTCCTGAACCCGCCCTCAGCAATTGCTCATTATCGATAAAAAATCCCTTAGCCCAGTAATAATTCCTGCCGCTGAGTATTTTTTCATCAAACACTTCTTCTACCCAGGAAAACCTGCAGTTTAAACATTTTCTTATGTGGTAGTCTCCCAAGTCAAATAGAACCCTGCCATCATTGCCGCAAATATTGCATTTAATTATGCTGTTCATTTATCCATCCTATAAGCTCCCGTGTTACTTTTTCAGGTGTAAACTTTTCCTTGAATAATTTATAAGCATTTTTGGCTATTTTTTCACAAAGCTGCGGATTTCCATTTAATTCCAAAATTTTTTCAGCAAGTGAACCGGGGTTGGCCGGTTCACAGAACATTACGCTTTCCTTATCTATGAAGATTTCTTGCGTAGCAGGAGTTCTTGCTGTAATTAAAGGTTTGCATAACGCAATTGCCTGGAAAACTTTATTCGGGATTACATTAACTGCTTTTGAAGAATCGCCGAATATACCCAGGCAAATGTCAGCTTCGGCTATTTTGTTGACAAGTTGTTTTTCGTCAATATAATCTAAAAAAGCAACATTCCCTGTATTAAGTTGCTCAGTTAATTGCACTATATCATGATAGGTTTGCCCTTTTCCAATAAATTCAAATATTATTTCTTTTTCCTGCTCCAGCATTTTTGCCGCACGCACTATATGTTCTATGCCGTGCAACGGAATGTAATTACCCCAAAATAATACTTTAAACTTGCCATTTACAGAACCTGCCTGAGGATGGAATACTTTGTCATCTGAACCTGCAAATACTCTCATATAGCCTGACGGCTTATTGTATATATTTTTGCAGAAATAATTTATTTGGGCATTCGTGTCAAGCAGGATCAAATCAGCCAGTCTGCAGCCTATCTTTTCAACAAACAGCAGTTTCCAGGCCTCATAGGAGCCTGGGTTCGTTGTGAGCCTGTCAAAAACTTCCGTCTGAAACATTGAAAAATACGCATCAAGAATAACCGGTTTATTCCAGATAATGCCGATGAACTTTGCCAGCGGCGTTATTATATAACCAGTTTCACCGATTATTATAGCGCTTGGTTTTTTTTCAGCAAGAAATAGCCATTTAAAAAAAAGCTTTAAATACACCCACAAAACATGGCTGTATGAAGTATGGCAATAGACAACCTCAATACTATTTCTTTTCAGGCCTTCTATAATTACTCTGTTTCTTAAACAATTTTTATCAAAAGTGCCAAAATAACAGATCTTCATATATTTGCCTTTGTACAAACGTACATGTCGTCTTCAATATTCATTCCGTACTTTTTCAATATTTCACTTCCTAAATCCCTGATATAGGTGTCAATTTTTACATTGAACCCTGCTTTTTCAAGCCTTTCTTTATAATCCTTGCCATAAATCCTTATATGCCCCGGCATCCCGAACTTTTCTGTTTGTTTTTTTGGATCCGTCAAATCTGTCTCTTCCAAAGTTATTTCCAAACCCGCGCCGATAGGCGCCAAAATAATCGCCCAGCCTCCCGGCTTCAATACCCTGAAAAGTTCTTTCATAGCTTTCAAGTCATCAATGACATGTTCCAGTACATGGACGCATAAAATTACATCAAAGTAATTATCTGCGTATTTAATATCCGTGATATCCATCTTTATCGGGACTTCTGAAGATTTTAAGTCCGCGCCGACATAAACTATGGTAGGAAACGCTTCCAAATTATTCCTTATAATTTTTTCCGGGCCTACGGGAGCAACATGCAGGACTTTTAAATTATCTGCTAAAATATTCGTCTTATTTTTAAGATACAGCCATAAAGAACGCTGTCTTTCCAATGATTCGCATTTTGGACAACGGACATCATCCCTGTTATTCATGGGCAAAAATCTGCGGAAATTCCCCCCGCAACAGGGGCAAGTAACTTTATTTCCGAAAAACAAAAGTGACCTTATTATTGATTTATAGCTATTTTGCATAACTTTTTTACTTAACCTTTTTTATTACAAAAACAGTTGAAAGCCCGAATAAATTCGGGAATATTTTCCATAGTAAAGGAAAACCATCATAGACATAGTACTTTTCAACATAAAATCCAAGCTCTTTAACCCAATGTTTAAAATCAACTATACTCCAGTACCGCAGGTGTTCCGATGGATGGATAGTCCATTGGGCAGGGAA
>JAHIVV010000026.1 GCA_018816525.1 Elusimicrobiota bacterium | reverse complement strand
GATACTTTGTTTCGACCGTTGGAATCAATGAACGCGTGATAAAAGACTATATAGAGCAACAAGGCAAAGAAGATATTGGACAAGCGAAGCTTGAGTTAGGAATTTAAATGCCCCGAGCGTAAGCTCGTGGGATATTTACTCCACCTCTCTTGACATTATCGTTGCTATTTTATATTATTAGCATATGCCAATAATAAAAAGGAAAATATATGTCCCGGCCATGTAAATGCAGGCGTGTTTGCGGCAATCCACAGGCAGATTATTTTAAGCCGAGAGGCATTCCTCTTTCGGTTTTAGATGAAATAGTTTTAACCATTGATGAGTTTGAAGCCATAAGATTGGCTGACCTTGAAGGACTCTATCAGGAAGAAGCTGCGAAAAAGATGAGGATATCAAGACAAACCTTTGGAAACATTATTATGTTGGCTCATAAAAAAATAGCTGATGCGATAGTAAATGCTAAAGCGCTAAGAATTGAAGGAGGCGCAGTAAAAATGATGCGGAAGTATCGGATGTGCGGCAAATAAAACCTAGGGAGGATAATTGTATGAGAATATGTATACCTACAGAAACGAAAGAAGGTAAAAACGCGCAGGTTTACGGGCATTTCGGCAGTGCACCATTTTTTACAGTTTATGATATCGAGAAAGATACGGTTGAAATAATTGATAATTCAAATCAGCATCATTCTCATGGTATGTGTCAGCCGATGGGTTTATTAACAGGGAAGAAGATAGATGCGGTAGCCTGCGGCGGAATGGGAGGCAGAGCAGTTCAAAAACTAAATGAAGGCGGAATTAAAGCCTATAGGGCTGTTGCCGGGACAGTAGACAGCATTGCCAGCCAGTTTACTAAAGGAAAGCTCGAGGAAATAACGATAGAAAATGCCTGCGCGCAGCACAGTTGCCATTAAACGCAGGGTAAAAATAGAGAACGATAGTCGTTCGAGAAGTAGACATAGTAGCACCCTCTAACCATTTTGGGATGAGTAAAATCTATTGATAGGGAGGCAATGACAAAATGATAGTGATATTGTATATATTGCTTGGACTGTTTGCAGGCGCAATTAGCGGTATGATAGGAATCGGCGGAGGCGTTATAATTATACCCGCATTGATCTATGGATTTGGATTCAGTCAGCTATCGGCGCAAGGTACAACGCTCGCATTAATGATTCCCCCGATAGGATTACTTGCTGCTTGGACATATTACAAAGGGGGATACGTAAACCTTACTGCCGCAGCATTAATATGCGCAGGTTTCTTTATTGGAGGATTTGTCGGTAGTAAACTTGCCGTATTTCTTCCACCTCTTTTTATCAAAAAAATTTTCGGATCAACACTCCTTGCGATTGCGCTCTATATGATTTTTGGATAACCCCTTCTATTTTGGGTAACGTAAATCGCGATGCGATCACTTGACATTTTGCAAATTATTTATTAAATTAAAGAACACTTTATAAATATGAGAAAAAAATTCGCCTTACTCGCCCTCTTTTTATTTTGCACAGCTTCCCAAAGCTTCCCTAAAGACAATAAGGTTACCCTGCATCTCTGGCAGCTGCCAAACCGGTGGGGCAGGAATATTACCGAAAAAGTTAATTACGTCCTAATTGAACGTTTTAAACAACTCCATCCTGATATTTTGCTCACCGGCACAAAACTACTTGTAATTCCCGGAAGCGATAGTTTTGACGCAGGACAGCTTCTCGCCATGGCGGGCGGCAATGCTCCTGATGTTATGTATATAAATTTCCGCAAATCAGAATCGTTTATTACCCAAGGTTTTCTCTATCCTTTGGATAATTATATAAAGGAATGGGAAAAGAAAGATAATATAAAAATTGAAAATGTAATTCATCCTGCAATTTTACCGGTAGTAAAAAGATACGGGCATTATTGGTGCATACCTTATGAAACCGAAGTTATGGTACTGATGTACAGAAAAGATCATTTCAAGGAAGCCGGAATTGAAGGGCCCCCGAAGGATTGGGATGAACTCTACGAAGATGCAAAGAAATTGTATATTCCGGAAAAGAGGCGCACCGGGTTAGGTTTATCCGGCGGTAGTATCGCTGCCTGGCAGTTTATGACATTTTTATGGTCCGCAGGCGGGGAAGCTGTTATTCAGGATGAGAAAGGCGACTGGCATGCGGTATTTAACAGCCCGGAAGCTGTAACAGCACTGAAATATTACCAGAAACTTATTGCCGGAAAATGGACCAGAGGCGGCAAAGAATACAGGGGAGTATGCAACTTCGGCTCTACTATGTATGCTGATTGGATAGACGAACGTGTAAGCATGATTTTCAATTATCTTACTGAAACCGTTATATCAACGGTTGATCCTGAATTAATAGGTATAGCTCCGGTTCCCAAGGGCCCGATAGGAAAAGGTATAAGCGAAATCAATGCATCAATGCTTGGCATAAACGCAACCATTAAAGATAAGGCAACCCGGGATGCAGCCTGGGAATATGTAAAATATATGGCAAGCGACGAAGCAAAAAAAATAAAGGTTAAGGTATTGGTAGAAAACGGCTACGCCAAAATGCTGAACCCGAAATATTTAAGAAAATTCGGTTTTGAACGCTACCTTTGGCAGATACCTCCCGGATGGGAAGAGGCGCTTGATGAGTCGCTGGCAAACGGCAAGCCCGAGCCCTATGGTAAAAACTGCGACTTGATTTATTCCTATATGGGCCCGGCTGTAGAATCGTCAGTCATGAGCGAGAAAGCGGATATAAAAGGTTTGCTGGATGAAGCCGTAAAAATTACTGAAGAGAAGATGCTGGGGTATCTGTCCAAGGAAGAAACACACAAAAGAAGCGTAGTAACCTGGATAATAGTAGTAATTGCAGGAGTTCTGCTAACTTTTTTTCTAAGCAGAATAATCGGTAATTTTACTAAAGTCGCAGGAAACAAGGGAGAGGCTGCTGTGCATAAAAAAACCCTTGCGTATTATTCTCTTCCGATACTCATGCTGGCTCCTGCGGTATCATTGATACTTATCTGGGCCTATTATCCGCTTCTCAGGGGAATACTGATGGGTTTTCAGGATTATAACCTTGTGCTTCCCAGCAAATTTATAGGTTTGGAAAATTTTCGTAATGTAATTTTTACGCGTTTGTTCTGGGAATCTACCTTGCATACTTTCGAGTATTCATTCTGGTATATCGGCCTGGGATTCATCATACCGATAATATTCGCCATTATGGTAGATGAGATAAAAATAGGCAAAGTGTTTTTTAGGACGGTGTTTTATCTGCCTGCTGTAATAACTGGCCTGATGGTAATGGTATTATGGAAGCAGTTGTATGATCCTACTGAAGCGGGGTTGTTAAATAGAGTTTTACTTTCATGTCAAATAGTCAAGGAACCCATGAGGTGGCTTGATGATCCAAATATAGCCATGATATGCGTAGTGTTTCCTTCAGTTTGGGCGCGTGTCGGCGCGGCCAGTTTGATTTTCCAGGCGGCATTAAAAACAATCCCCACGGACATGTACGAAGCCGCTGAGCTTGACGGCTGTGGTGTTATACACAAATTAAGGTACATAACTATTCCGTTTTTAGCACCATTGATAATAATAAGTTTTGTCGGAACCTTTATCGGCTCCATGCATGCGTTCGCGCAGGTAATGGCCATGACGGGAGGCGGCCCGGCTAATGTGACTAAAGTATTAGGTTTAAACATTTGGGAAAATGCATATATGTATCTTAAATTCGGCTATGCGACCAGCATGGCCTGGATAATGGGCTCGTTATTAATCGGTTTCACATATTTCCAACTTCGTGTTTTGAAAAACGCAGAATTCAGAAGAGGCGGAGATTAAAAGGGTAAAAAAATGTCTTTATACACCAGCGTAGCAAAAAACAGCGTTGAAAGAAAAGTTGTGCTTGCCGTAATATACACTCTCCTTATATTGGGATCAATCTCAATGATTTATCCTTTATTGCTGGTTGTTTCCTGGTCTATTTCAAGCCCTGTTGATGTGGAAGATCTTACTGTTTTACCCAAATATTTGTATCAGGACAAAGCTTTATACCAGAAATACGTTTGTTCTAAATATTGGGAAACCATGGATAACTATAATGATGTTATGCGGACTGAATATATAAAATTCAAGGATATCCAGCCGGTTACAGCCCCCATTAAATCGGATGCCGTATTCAAGGACTGGCAGGAATTTAAAAAAACGCTGCCGACGGAATATTTGCTTCTGGGCCATTCTTATGCAAAAAACGGTTTAACGCCCGCAGTCAATTTTTCCTATATTGGTTTTCTCAAGAAAAAATACAAATCTTTAAACAGTTACAATTTGCTGTTAAATGAAAAATTCCCCGGTTGGATGGACGCCGCAAATATTGCGCCGGAACGGTGGTTCATTAGAGAATATTTCCCGATTGAAGATATCAGGTACAGGGATTACTGTGATTTCAAAAAGGAGCTCCCTGATCAATATTTCCAGGTCATTGCGATGGAAGGCAAGTTTCAGAGGTTTTTGAGGGTCAGGTACGGCAAAATTGACAAGCTGAATAATGAGTGGGGCACAAAGTATAAATCATTTTTAGAGTTAACTTTAAATCAAACGCTGCCTTCCAATCCCAAAGAAGCTAAGTATTGGAAGGATTTTGTCGAAAAGGTTATCCCCATCTGGTATATTTCCTTTATATCTGATGTTAATTCGTCGTATAGGAATTTTGTAAAATCAAAATATGGAAATGATCTCAAGATTTTGAACCAGGATTATGGGACTAATTACAAAAGTTATGCGGATGTTGTTTTACCGGAGAAAATTCCCTATCACGGGCTGAGGCTTATTCATTACATTGAATTTATTGAAAAGGTTGTTCCGATAAGCAACATCAGGCTGACTTCAGGTGAATTTAAATACAAGGAATTCCTTAAAAATAAGTATCACTCTATAGAAAGTTTAAACGCGGCTTATCAAATGCAGTATAACAGTTTTTCGCAGATTACACCCTTTTTGCCGCAGTTTGATTGGAAAGAAGTTCAGGAAAACAAATTTAAGATCAGATGGACCATGGTTACCAAAAACTACCGTGAAGTTTTCGGCCTGGTTTTGATTCACGGAAGGGCCTTGACCAATACCATATTCGTATGCGTGTGTTTTATTCTGCTTTCCATAACGGTTAATCCGCTGGCGGCCTACGCGCTTTCAAGATTTAAATTAAAAAGTAGTTACACTATACTGCTTTTAATGCTCGTAACTATGGCTTTTCCGGCTGAAGTTACCGATATTCCCGGATTTTTATTGACTAAACAGTTAGGATTACTGAATACTTACATAGCGATATTGCTGCCGGGCGCTGCCGCCGGTTATTCCATATTCCTGCTTAAAGGGTTTTTTGACAGTTTGCCCATGGATTTTTATGACAGCGCCGTAATCGAAGGAGCAAGTGAGTTATGGATTTTCAGGAAAATCACGTTCCCATTGTGCAAACCTATATTGGCAGTAACTGTGCTTAGCGCTTTTACGGCAATGTACGGTTCCTGGACTTGGGCGCTTGTTGTCTGCCAGGATCCGAATATGTGGACCTTGATGGTGTGGCTGTTTGAATTACAGAGCTGGGCGCCGCGTTTTGTTGTAAGCGCAGCGCTTATTATTTCTGCCGTTCCGCCTTTAATTTTGTTTATATTTATGCAAAAGGTGATATTAAGAGGCATAATAATACCGGTATTTAAATAGACGGAAAAATCCGAATTTAAATATTTTTTAAAAAAACAATAAAATAGTAAAATTTAGGCTGTTTTAAAATTTAAGGAAACCCCAACCAAACAAGATTTTCCTATCAAAAAAAGGAGCAAAAAAATGGATAGTAAAGTTGAAAAGATTATCAAACAGGCAAAAGGCGATTTAATGTCGCAAGCGCAGGCATTTGACAATATTACCTGCTTTACAAATCCCAAGAATTTTTCCGCAAATATAAAAGAACTGCAGGACGGTTTTTCAAAAACAATTAATAACTGCTCAACTGAAGAGAAAGAAAAGATTTTTAATCTTCTTATCTGGGTAACTATAGCTTTAAACGGATCCTGTGAATTAAAACTAAACCTTCAGAACGTAAAAAGGCATAAAAAAAACATAGTCAGCGATAAAACACTAAAAAAGGAAGTAAAAAACCTTGCATCCTTTCTTGAAAAATTCGAATCAGAAAATAAAGAAATCATGTCAGGGTTGCTCAATAAAGAAAAAACACGCCTTTCAAAAATCATGACCACGGCTGGAAAAGGCCTTATGGCTGAGAAATCCAAAGAAATCGGCACGGATTCAGTAAAAAGCTGGATAACTTTCTGGGCTGATTTCGGTAAAAAATCAAATTTAAGAAAAATAAAAGAGAAAACGGATATCATAATCGGTGTAGATTATGGTTTAGGTATCATGGAAGCAAGAGTTCTCTGGGGCGCAAACCTTGTAATGATGAACCCCACGTTGGCCCGCCTGGCGCTGGCCGAAGATGACGAACTTCAGGCGATGAAAAGAAAATTCGCCCTTGCTAACAAAGGGAAACTCTCAAGAGAAGAACTTGTACGCGGAGCTACAAAAATTGCCGGCTACAAGGCAAGATTGTCCGAGAGGGCAGTATTTCTTCTTACAGAAAAAGGAAAAATCAGTTTTCAGGTAAATCCCAGGACTTATAACCAGCCTGAAAAGCTTAAAAGCGATATATTAACACTCCACAAAGAATTTAACCAGGAATGCATGAATTATGATTCAGGGCTTTTTCTTGAAGAGACAATGACGCCTGACGAAATCAAAGCGCGCAAAGGCCAGTCGCATGTTTTCTATAAAGTTGATGGCTCCAGTAAAGGGGTATACGGCGATATAGATAAACTTCTTGTGGAACAGGTAAAGAAAGGCAACTTCAATCTTGCCGAAGGCGATTCGGGAAGCGCGATGGAACAGGTAATTGCAGAAGGTGCAAATTGCAACGTAACCGTAGCCGGTTTTGTAACCGACGGTTTATGGTCATTTTTCTGCCAAACCCGCGGGCACGCAAAAGCAAGAAAGAAACATTTTCTTATAACCCATTCAATAATCACAAAAATGGGCGGGCGTGTTGAAGCCGCATTAAGATGGTACGCTATACAGAAACTTGTCAATGCGTTTAAGAAACAAAACAACCAATTAAAAGCCGATGAAGCAGGTATGATAGATAATAAGAAAAACGGCACACTGGATGCCCCTGAAGTAAGGTTATTAGCAAAGGAAGCAGGATTTATATTACCTGAAGAAATAAAACCTTCAGAATACTATAAATACCAGGGTAAGCTTTTTCCACAGGACCTGGCAATTTGCACGATAGCTGAAGCCATTTCAAAACGTTCGCATAAAATCATGACAGGCTTGAAAAAATCGCCGGTTCTGAAAAAACAGGGCCTGGAAGCATGGGAAACCGGAGATTTGCAGGCATCCATGAGGCCTCCATACGGAGAAAGATTCCCGCACGTTGAACAATTACTGGGAATGTTTTCACAGGGGCATTTTCCTGACTGCGCTTTACAGATAGAAAACTGGAAAACCTTTAAAGCAAATCAAAAAAACATTGAAAAGCCCGTAAGCAAAAACATGATTGCCCAGCTTTACAGTTCCGTGATTGCCCAAGAGTTCGCGCAATCTTATGAAGTTGATGAAGCGCTTAAAGAAGTGCTTTCTTACTTTAAGCTCTACAAAAAAGAATATGGTACAAAAGGCATTACAACCGACCAGCTTGCATCCCACGCATTTGCGCAGCAAACCTTATTCGCAAAAGTTGTAGACAAATTTCCTACAACAGAACAGGAAAAGGATGCAGTCAGAACCGGGTTTATCGGTGATTTTAACCTATTAGGAGAAGAACTTGAACAGCAGCAATAATCCTATTACTCATGAAAAAGCAGTAAAACTGCGTAAAAAATACCCGCACACAAATCCCAGTGTTATAAGAAACGGTTTTGTGTTCGGAGTCGGCTACAGATGCGCTTACGGCCTGGGCAATGTAATTCAAGCCAAAGTAGCCAAAGAGCTGGGAATTCAGGTTGTTCTTGCGCAACAGTCAGCAAGGGAACTTGAAAGGACCGGCAGGACTTACGAAAACGTGATTGACCTTGGCGCCTACTCATCCCAGGAGGCAAATCTTACGATCCCCTGGTCAGCTGATGGAGACCACCTGAAAACCGAGGAACATATTAAAGCCGCAGTTGCAGGCGGATGCACACATTTCACTTATGATGTTTCAAATGAGCTTAAAAAGAGCATAAAAGAAGCGGTAGAACAATTAACAAAACTTATAAACCTGACTGCTGAATTGAAGAAAGGAAAGGATTTCACAGTTGAAGTTTCGTTTGACGAGACTGAATATACGACAAAATTCGACGAAGTCATATTCGCCCTGGAAGAATTGAAAAAAAGAAAAATAAAAGTTGATGAACTTGCCCCCAGATTCCCGGGATTTTTTGAGAAAGCCATAGACTATTATCTGGAAAAAAGGGATGACAAAAACACAGTCGAATTTGAGAGATACCTGATTGAAATACTCAAAATTCTCAACAAATACGGGGTAAGGCTTTGCGTTCATTCAGGCAGCGACAAATTTTCCATATACCCAATTCTTGCAAAACACACAAAGAATAATTACCATTTGAAATCAGCGGGTACTTATTACCTGGAAGAGTTGAGAATAGTCGCAAAACATAACCCGGACCTTTTTAAAGAAATTTACGCAATATCGATGAAACAATTTGAAAAAGACCGCGCCAGTTATGAATTATCCACGAATACTAAAAATATCCCTGAAATATCAAAGCTCAAAGGCGAGGATATTTTTGCTTTATTGGACACCAAAACAGGCAATGGCGACTTGCGTCAGTTGCTTCACGTAACTTACGGCTCCATACTGACTGTAGATAGATTTTTTAACGGATGTTTCGAAGCCCTTAAAAACCATTCTGACGAGCATTATGAAGTGTTTAAAAAACATATTAAATTGCACGTGGATCCATGTTTTGTCCTTTAAAGGGTAACGGGATCACTGTTCTGGAGGTTCAAAATGAAAGATTCAATTCATGATTACATGAAAGTCGGGATAATCCATTTTATGATTTACCCGGAAACGATGAAAGGCGAAGGCCCGATACTTGAAACTCTTCAAAAAATTTGCGAAGACGACTTTTTCTCGGCTGTTGAAGTTTCCTGGATGAAAGACCCAGAAATCAGAAAAAAAGCTAGGGCTATGCTTGAACAAAGTCATCTTACTGTTGCTTACGGAGCCCAGCCGACGCTTCTGATAAACAAGTATAATGTAAACTCGATTGATCCGGTTGAAAGAAAAAAAGTTGTTGATTTTCTCAAAGAAAGAATTAATGAGGCCGAAGAATTGGGAGCAAAAGCAGTGGCAATTTTAAGCGGAGCAGACCCGGGCCCGGAAAAGAGGGAAGAAGCTAAAAAAGCCCTTATTTCGTCGTTAATTGAACTTTCTAAATATGCGGCTACAAAAAATCTTAATTTCGTACTTGAAACCTTTGACCGCGACATAGATAAAAAATCTCTGATCGGCCCTTCCGATGAAGCAGCTAAAATTGCGAAAGAAGTAAGAAAAGAATGCAAAAATTTCGGGCTTATGGTTGATTTAAGTCATATGCCGTTGTTGTACGAAACACCCAAGCAATCTCTTTCCGCGGTAAAAGATTACTTAGTCCACGCGCACATGGGCAATGCTATAATGAAAGACAAAAACGCTCCGGGATACGGCGACCAGCACCCAAGATTTGGTATTTCAACAGGTGAAAACGGGGTAAAAGAACTGACGGATTTCCTCAAATGTTTATTTGATGTCGGGTATTTGGGCAAAAAAACAGACAATCTTCCAATAGTAAGTTTTGAGGTCAAACCGCTTCCCGGAGAAAACCCGGAAGTTCTTATAGCTAACTCAAAAAGAGTTCTAAGGGAAGCCTGGAACAGAGTTTAAAAAGGAGAATTAAAAAATGGCATTGATGAATTCGAAGACAGGCAAGCTAAGAAAAGACTACACAATCCATGAATTGGTTGAGAAAACAAAAGAAATGCGTGCCTGGAACATGATAGGCATTACCTTGGCAAAATCCGGCCATACCGGCGGGACCATGTCAATCATGGATATTTCTGCCGCGTTATATTTAAAAGTAATGAAACACGATCCTGAAAACCCTGATTGGGCTGACAGAGACAGGGCTTTCTGGTCAGCAGGCCACAAAGCTCCTGCGCTTTATGTTTCGCTTGGAGCCGCAGGTTATTACAATATTGAAGAAACAGCAAAATTAAGAAAACTTTGGTCGGGTTTTGAAGGACATCCTAACAGATTTAAACTTCCCGGTATAGAAATTTCGAGCGGATCCCTGGGCCAGGGGCTTGGCGTGTCTGTCGGCAGCGCTTTAAACGCAAAACTCGAAAATAAAGATTACAGGGTGTATTGCATTATGGGTGACGGCGAACAGCAGGAAGGTTCTGTGTGGGAAGCAGCCATGTCAGCTGCGCACTATAACCTGGACAACCTATTAGGCATAATTGACAGAAATAAACTCCAGATAGACGGGCCTGTCGCGCAAGTCATGAATGTTGAGCCGCTGGAAGATAAATACAGGTCTTTCGGCTGGAACGTAATTGTTACTGACGGCCATGACATGCAAAAGATAGTTGACGCATTTGAACTGGCAAAGACCGTAAAAGGCATGCCCACAGTGATAATATTCAACACTATTAAAGGGAAATGTATTTCTTACGCGGAAAATGTCGTAGGATACCACGGAGTCCCGCCAAAACACGGAAGATGCGGTGATGAATCGCTTGAAACAGCGTTAAAAAACATCGGTATAGCTGATAAATTCCCTAAAGAAAGATTGGACCAGATTTTTAGTTCGGTTGAAGAATATCATAAAAAAGTGGTAAAAAAAGTTGACGCCATGGTCCCGAAATTCAAAAAGAATTACTGGTGGAATTCAGACCCTGCCGTTATGAAAGTTGACATGGAACCCACCAGATTCGGATTCGGCAGAGCCCTTGAAAAAATAGGTGAAGACAAAAATGTTATTGCTCATGGGTCGGATATAACGTCTTCAATAAAAATGGATGAGTTTTATAATAACCACCCGGAAAGAAAAAACAGGTTTTTCAGCATGGGTATAGCCGAACAAAATATGACGGTTGTAGCAGCCGGTTTTGCAAAGGAAGGAAAAACTTCTTTTATCGGTTCCTACGGAGTGTTTGTCACAGGAAGAAACTGGGATCAGATCAGGACCACTCTTTGTTATAACAACTTAAATGTTAAAATCGCATCAGCGCACGGGGGAATTTCAGTCGGTTCCGATGGTGCAACTCACCAGGCTCTTGAAGAAATTGCGCTCATGGCTTACTTGCCGAATATGACCATGGTAGTTCCCTGCGATTCAATGGAGACAGAAAAAGCTACGCAAGCGGTTACAAAAGTTAAAGGCCCTGCTTGTATCAGATATGCAAGGGAAGCAACTCCGATGGTAACAAAAACAGACACCCCCTATAAATTTGGAGTTGCAAATGTTATCAGATTCAGAGGTGTAAAAGAAAAATTTATAGACGCTTTTGAAACAAAACTTGCGACAAATTATAAATCTGAAAAAGAGCGGCTTACGATAATAGCTTGCGGCCCGATGGTTCCGGAAGCAATGAGAGCTGCATGGATATTGAAAGAACAGTTTAAGATTGAAACCAGGATATTAAATATCCATACAATTAAACCTCTTGATACGAAGTCAATACTTAAAGCGGCGCAAGAAACAGGTGTTGTAATTACTGCTGAGGAACATCAAGTCGGCGGTTTGGGGAATATTGTCGCAGGAGCTATCGCACGCAACAAAAAATTTAAATCACCTTTGTTGATGGATATGATCGGTGTTGAAGATAAGTTCGGCGACTCGGGCCAGCCCTGGGAATTAATGAAACTGTTCGGTTTGACCGCTGAATACTTTGTTGAAAAAGCAAGGAAACTTTTGATACAAAAAAAGAAATAACAGATTTAATTTAAGCTACCTAAATAAAAAGCTCCAGTCAAAACTGGAGCTTTTTTTATTTACAGAAAGTTTAAAGGTTTATATTAAGTCTGCAATAGCTTCATCCAGCGCTTTTATACCGTCTTTCAACGCTGTTTCATTTATTGTCAAAGGCGGTGTAAGTTTTATTGAAGCGCTTCCTGTACCTACCGGGGAAAACAGCATCAATCCTTTTTCTACGCATCTGCCTACAATATCATGAGCCAAATCTCCATCAGGATCTTTGGTTCCGGATTTGACTACATGTAAAGTATAAACAAGCCCTTTACCCTGAGCGCATCCCATTACATCAGGATATTTTTCCACAAGCTTAAGTAATTCTTTTTCTAAGTATTTTCCGATTTTTGCGGCATTTTCGGCTAATTTGTGTTTTACCAAATAGTCAATATTAGCTATAGCAGCAACAGAACAAACCGGATTGCCGGTGTGGGTGCTGGTCATCGTATTGGGCTCATACATATCCATTATGTCCGGTCTCCCTATAACTGCTGATAGAGGAAGGGAACTTGATATTCCTTTGCCGCAACAAGCTATATCAGGGACAATATCGTAGTGTTGAAAACCAAACATTTTGCCGGTTCTGCCAAAACCAGCCTGAACTTCATCAAAAACAAGTAATGCTTTGCTCTTATTGCAGAAAGCTCTTAGCAGTTGGGCGAACTTTTTTGGCATGAATGTAGCATTTCCGCCCTGGTAAGTTTCTGAAATAACTCCTGCGATATTTTTTGCAGGGTCAAGTTTTTTATGTTTCAAAAATTTCACAAAATTATTGAAACATTCTACATCGCAATTTTGGTATTTATCCTTACCCCACGGACAGCGGTAACAATAAGGAAACGGGGCCTGAACCATGTCTTTATCCAGATTTACAATCCATTTTTTTAAATCGGGTGAGCCGCCGATCATCTGCGACCCCATGGTTCTTCCGTGAAATGCGCCTGAAAAAGATACTATGGTTATTTTATTTTGCCCGCCTATTTTCAATCCCCAGGTTCTGGATAATTTTATTGCAACTTCGGTGGATTCAGCGCCGGTTGTCAATAAAAAGACTTTTTTTAACGGATAAGGGGCTAATTTTGCAATTTTCTCAATAAGGGTTGCTCTTATTTCGGACGGGAAACAATAATTGTGCAATAATCCTTTTTGAGTCTGCTTTATTATAGCTTTCTTTATTTCAGGGTTTGAGTGGCCCGCATTTGCAACAAGTACTCCGGAGCTAAAATCCAGCCATTTATTGCCGTATTTATCAAATACATTGATGCCAGCAGCACGATCCCATAACGCCAGCGGCTGGCCGGACATTGAACGCGGCTCGTATTTTCTCAATTTTTTTAGGATTTGAACCGACTTTTTAACCGGGAACTCATTTGTTACCATGTTCCTAAAAGGTGTTTTAACTTTTTGAATCTTCCTAACTTTTAATTCGTACTCTTTTGCCATAAAACCTCCTGAGTAAGGATCCCGTCCCCCTTAAAGGAAAAAACGGCGCCCCAAATTTTTATTTCAGTATTAGCAGCCAGAACGAGAGAGTGAACATCGACGCAATAGCTGTTAAAGTAATCGTATTAGCCATCATATCATAATCGCCTTCCATTTCTTTAACCATAACAAAAGACGAAACTGCGGTTGGCATTGCAATGATCAAAACCCCGATTTTTAAATCCAGTAACGTTGTTGGAATTAAAAACGTATAAATCATTAAAGCAATAATTGGCATAAAAATCAACTTTACGAATATAATTATAGTCTGCAGGTTCAAATTGTTGACGATAGAAGTAAAAGTTATAGATGCGCCAACGCTAAGCAGGGCCATGGGCAGAGACATTTTTGAAAGAAGATCAAGAAATTTGGAAAAAACAGAAGGAAGTTTTATGCCTAATACCGCGAAAATAAGGCCTGCTACAGATGAAACTATTAATGGATTGTATATTATTGATTTCAGCAAACTCAATGTGTTTTTTTCTTGTTTGCCTTGCGGCCTGTAGTATTCAAGGATAATAACTGACAAAATAACAGCAACAATAGCAAATGCTCCTCCAATAATTGCCGCTTTTGCCAGCCCTAAATTACCATATAAATTGGTAATAATAGGAAACCCGACATACGCCATATTGGTCCTGAAACATCCGAGGATAAATGAGCCCCTTTGCGCATTAATCTTTATAAAACCGCTGCAGGCCCAGGCTAGAATACAGGTTAAAACCGTAGTAATAATTATTCCTGTAACGCTTGCAAGATTGAAAACCTTGTCAAATTCAAACTGGACAATGCTTAAAAAAATAAGCGCAGGCAAACCGAAAAAATACAACAACCTGTTCATAACGTTTATACTTTCCTGTGTCAGAAAGTTTTTTCTTTTAAGCAGGTACCCGAGCCCGATAACGCCAAAAATGGGGAAAATAATATTTATTATTAATATCATGTTATAGCAGCTTTAGGATGTATTGATATAAGGAAGGAATAGTTTCTTTCTGATCGCCTTCTATATAATAACCTTTGCCTGAATAAACTTCCGGTATTCTTTTAACTATGCTTTTCTGGTCCCTGAAATAATAGTGGTACCTGCCTTCATTTTTATCTTCGTTTCCGTACGGGCGCAAATCAAAATCACCTGTTACTATGTTTTTAGGCGCTTTACCAACATTAGCCGCCATTGAAACTGCTTTCAATAGAACTTCCGGCCCCATTACCGCAGAACTTATATTTAAAATGACGCCGCCTTGTGTAAGTTTTGTAACCTCATTTACAAAAATAAGAAAATCCCGCGCGCTGGTGGCCCCTTTTGCAGCTCCGTCAAAATTACAATGCTGGTCTACAATGTCAGTCCCAATGCTTGCATGTACCGTTACTGGAATATTCAATTTAATTGCCTGTGCAAAAATACAGTTTTCCTCATATTTAAAACCGTTTAACGGCATATAATAACCCCTGTATTTATTTCCTTTAACACCAGCATTAATTACGCTTTTTCTGAAAACTGAATCCGTAAACAATCTGCCCATAGTTTCGCCAAAACCAAGTTTCATGCTGTTTCCTTTAATTAAAGCCTGGTTTATATACATTCCTGTTTCAAAGGCCATGCCGAACTCGCCTTTTTTAAGGCCGTCCCTTACATTTTCGCTCGATTCACCGATTAAAGAGAGTTCAAAACTGTGGATTGCCGATGCCACGTTAGTAGCAAAAAGTGTTATGATATTACGTTTCATCAAATCGACAATTATAGGAGAAAGGCCATTTTTTACAAGATGGGCGCCGGTTATTACAATTATTGGTTTTTTATTTTTACGTGCAGCTACAACCGCATTCGCGATATTTTCTATTTCTTTTAATGGCTGGATTATTTCTGAATTTTCAAGTTTTTTACAATCTACAAAAAGGCCTACAGATACTTTGCTTTTTCTTTGTTTCAGAGGATATGTTTTTATTTGTGAATTGTTAAATATTTTGAATTTACCTTTATATTCCATGTATTATCCCTTTCGTAAAAATCATTGTTTAAGTTATTATACTTATTATTGAAATCAAAGCAAATATATTATATAATATAATCCAGACATGCAGACATGGAAAAAAACAAAACGATACTTGTTCTTGAGAACCTTGATTCTTTCATGGAAATTATGAGCGCAGCATTAAAAAACCAGGGATACCGTATTATTCCGGCAGCTAGTGTTAAAGAAGCCAGGCTTATGATAAAAGATAAAACAGTTGACCTGGCAATTCTTGACATGAAACTTCCTGAAGAAACAGGCCTTGAGTATTCAAAAGAACTAAAAAAAACTCACCCTGGGCTTCCGGTGATATTCTGCACCGGTTATATGGACCAGGCATCTATGAGTGAAATCGATTCTACCCAAGTGGTTGATTTGCTTATTAAGCCTTTTCCTTTGCCTGAGTTAAAAAAGAGAGTACAGGAAATCCTCGGAATCTAGTCTAAGTGACAAATACTGCGAAAGGATGATTAAATGAAAAAGATACTTGTTGTCGAAGACGAAGAACTTTTAAGTGAAATATTCGCTACTGCGCTAAAAAAATGCGGTTTTGACTTATCAGTGGCAAATAATGCAGCACAGGCGCTTGAATACCTCGCGCAAACACAACCCGACCTGATGTTGCTTGATATGAAACTTCCGGATGCCAGCGGATTGAGCGTATTACAAAGAACACGCGAAAAATACCCAAAACTTCCTGTAATCATATGCACTGCTTTTGACCAGGCAAAACTTGAACAAACAATCGGAATCAATGCCTTGATTCATACTGCATCTGATTATTTGGTCAAACCTGTAAAACTTCAGGATTTAACTGCAAAAGTAAAAGATATTCTGGTAACAAAATAAATCTCAATCGTTTTATGCCCCCAGAGATAGAATCAATTCTCAATAATCACAACATTGAAAAGGCCTCTTCCGTTACGGCTAAAATATCTGCTCTTGCAGAAAAATTCGCTCAAGTAGAAATTTCTGTTTCAAAAAGTATTTCCGGGTTGCTTTCAGCAATCCTAAAAGATACAAAGCGAATTCAGTCCTGAGTAGCCTGCAACCGGATTTGTTGTTGAAGAAACTGATAAAAGAAAAGTGTCTTTGTTTGTAAATAAAATAGCAGTATATCCCATTTTACCTTGTTAAAGATGCTGTTTTAGAGGTACAATAAAATGAAAATATTAGTTACAGGAGGAGCCGGGTTTATCGGAAGCCATATTGTAGAATACTGGCAAAATAAGCCGAACACAGAAGTGCTTGTCTTGGACAATTTAAGAAGCGGGTTTATAAAAAACATAGAAAATTTCAAGGTTGAATTTATCCAGGATAGCATTACTAACTACCGCGCATTGCTTAAAGCGACAAAAGGCGTTGACTATATTTTTCACCTGGCGGCTATGATAAGCGTGCCTGAAAGTATTCTTGAACCGATTGAATGTATAAAAATAAACGCAGAAGGGACAATTAACCTGATAAAAGCAGCTAAAGAAAACAATGTTAAAAAAATAGTGCTGTCGTCATCTGCTGCAATGTACGGCGATAATCCAACGATGCCCAAAGTTGAAACCATGTTTCCAGAGCCTAAAAGCCCTTACGCGGTAACGAAATTGGCCGGCGAATATTATCTTTCGCTTTATCAAAACGCATGGGGAGTAAAAAGCGCAGCCTGCAGGTATTTCAATGTTTTCGGCCCAAGGCAGAACCCTAAATCTCAATATGCGGCCGCTGTGCCAATTTTCATTTCGAAAGCAGTTAAAAACGAAGATGTTGTAATCTATGGCGACGGCGAACAAACAAGAGATTTTATATATGTTAAAGATGCGGTACAGGCAAATATACTTGCCGCAGAAAAAGGCAGCGGGGTCTATAATGTCGCGTATGGCTCAAAAATTACGATCAATGCGCTGGCTGACAAAATCATTAAATTCTGCGGTTCTAAATCAAAAATTGTACATGAAAAAGAACGCCTGGGAGATATTAAACATTCCCTTGCAGATGTAAATAAAATTAAAAAACTTGGATTTGTTCCGACCTCAAATTTAGATGCAGGTTTAAAGACAACCGTAGCATATTTCAAATCTATAATGAAATGAATATAATGGCATAATTATGCAGGCAAAACTGGAAAAGAGATTAAAGGAAATATACGGTTCTAATTATCATTAAACCTTATAGAAAGAAAGGATATTGACAGGTTTACTGAAGGCATGTTTGAAAAATATTGCAAAAAAACAATAAACAACCACAGATATTTACCGTATTTTCGACAGAACATGCAGGGAAGGTTATCTAGGAGAATATATGAAGAAAATGAAAAGGTTCAATCAAACGCTTAACCATAACGACGTGCATGATGAAGATACCTGGCGCATATTCCGGATCATGGCAGAATTTATTGACGGTTTTGAAACACTTTCCAGGATAAAAAAAGGTATATGTTTTTTTGGGTCAGCCCGCCTTAAACCAAATACTAAATATTATAAAATCGCAGAGAAAACTGCATATTTGTTGGCTAAATCAGGCTATTCTGTAATTACGGGAGGCGGCCCGGGGGTAATGGAGGCTGCTAATAAAGGAGCCAGCGCGGGAGGAGGAAAATCTGTAGGCCTTAACATAATACTTCCTATGGAACAAAAACCAAATCCTTTTATGAACGTAATGCTTGAGTTCAGGTATTTTTTCGTGCGCAAGGTAATGTTCACGAAATATGCAAAAGCTTTTGTTGTTCTGCCGGGGGGCTTTGGTACTTTAGACGAGTTTTATGAAGCCATTACGCTCATCCAAACCGAAAGAATATGCCCGTTTCCGGTTATACTGGTAGGCAAAGAATACTGGAAAGACCTTATCGCCTGGATGAAAAACAGCATGCTCAAAGAAAACTGTATTTCAAATTGCGACCTGGACATATTCAAAGTTGTTGAAACTCCGGAAGAAATTGTCTCAATAATCAAAAAAAACCATTTTAAATAAGGACCTTCGGAAAATGCTTAATGAAATTTTAAAATCTATTTTCGGCACAAAGGATTTGAGGGTAATTAATAAACTTGGGCCCCTGGTTGAGGTTATTAATTCTTTGGAAGAAGAAATCGAAAAACTTTCAGACGAACAGCTGAAAAACAAAACTGACGAATTCAAAAAACGCCTTGCAGAAGGCGAATCTTTAAACGATATTCTCGCTGAGGCGTTTGCCTGCGCGCGGGAAGCATCTAAAAGAACAATAAAATTAAGGCATTATGACGTCCAATTGGTAGGCGGAATGGTTTTACACGAAGGTAAAATAGCCGAAATGAAAACAGGTGAAGGAAAAACCCTGGTAGCAACTCTTCCTGCTTATTTAAACGCCCTGACGGGCAAAGGCGTTCATATAGTCACGGTGAATGATTACCTGGCAAAACGTGACCCGGCCTGGATGGGGCCGGTTTTCCAGGCGCTCGGTTTAACAGTAGGATATATTCAGCATGACATGACTCCTGAAGAAAGGCAAAAAATGTACCAATGCGACATTACATACGTTACAAATAATGAAATCGGTTTTGACTACCTTCGCGACAATATGGTAATAAAAAAAGACGAAAGAGTGTTGCGCCCGATGTATTTTGCGGTAGTCGATGAAGTTGATTCAATTTTAATCGATGAAGCGCGTACGCCTCTTATTATATCGGGCCCGGCGGAAGAATCAACTGAAAAATATGTCCTTGCAAACCGTTTAGTGCCCCATTTAAGAGGGAAATTTGTAACAGATGCTGAAGAAATGGAAGCAAAATACAAAGGCATAGATTTGGCAAAAGGCTATGATTTCATAGTAGATGAAAAAGCGCATTCGGTAACGCTAACCGAGACCGGAGTGACAAAATGCGAGAGACTGCTGGGTATTGAAAATCTTTATGACGATCTGGAATCAGAGTGGGTTCATCATATAACAGCAGCTCTGCGGGCTCATAACCTTTTCAAACGCGATGTTGATTACGTTATTAAAGACGGACAAGTAATAATAGTTGACGAATTTACAGGAAGGCTGATGCCGGGCCGCAGATGGTCAGACGGGCTTCACCAGGCAGTTGAATCAAAAGAAAACCTGCGGGTTGCCGAAGAAAACCAGACATTGGCCACGATTACTTTCCAGAACTATTTCAGAATGTATGAAAAAATATCAGGAATGACAGGTACCGCTAAAACGGAAGCGTCTGAATTCTGGGATATATACAAACTTGACGTTATAAGCATCCCGCCCAACAAGCAAAACATCAGGATTGATAATTCCGACGTTATTTACCGCACGGAAAAAGAGAAATGGAGCGCGCTTGTTGACGAAATAGAACAATCCTGGAAAAAGGGCCAGCCGGTCCTTGTCGGCACAAGATCTATTGAAAAAAATGAAAAACTTTCCGGCATGATGCGCAGGCGCGGGATACCTCACCAGGTCTTAAACGCAAAATTCCACGAACAGGAAGCCCAGATAATTTCGCAGGCAGGCAAAAAGGGCACAGTGACTGTGGCTACAAATATGGCGGGAAGAGGCGTAGATATTATTCTCGGCGGCAACCCGCCGAATTTAGAAGAACAACAGCTTGTCATAAATGCCGGGGGACTCCATGTAGTAGGCACCGAACGCCATGAATCGAGGCGTATTGACAACCAGCTTCGCGGAAGAGGCGGCAGGCAGGGTGACCCGGGTTCAACAAGATTTTTTATCTCTCTTGAAGACGAACTTATGCGACTTTTCGGCGGAGCAAGAATGTCCGGGCTCATGGAACGACTTGGCATGAAGGAAGGGGAGAATATCGAACACCCCTGGATCAGCAAAGCAATAGAAAATGCGCAAAGAAAAGTTGAAGCGATGAATTTTGATATCAGAAAACAATTGCTTGAGTACGATAACGTAATGAACAAACAGAGAGAGGCTATTTACTCATTACGCAACGAAATACTTGAAGGCGAAGATATATCTCAGCAAATCAAAGATATGGTAAGCGAATCTATTGACGAAAAAATTGAGCAGTGGGCAGTTAAGAAACATCCTGAAGAATGGGAATGGCCAAGTTTAACTCTATGGCTTAAACGCGTGTTCAACATTGATTTGCAATTAACGCAGGATGAAATACTCAGGTTTGACAGGCAATTATTGAAAGAAACGCTTGAAGAAAAAATACTAGCTGTTTATAACACCCGGGAGCAAAATTTCGGCAAAGACACTATGCGCGAGCTGGAAAGAATGGTTTTGCTTCACATGATTGATACCGCTTGGCGCGAACACCTTTATGAGTTGGACCAGCTCAAGAAAGGTATTGGCCTTCGCGCTTACGGTCAGAAAGACCCTTTGATAGAATACCAGCAGGAAGCATTTAAAATTTTCAGCCTTATGATGGAACGTATTCGTGAAAGTACAGTTGAGTATGCATTGAGGATTCAACCGGTAACTGAAACTATAAGGAGAACCGCCCCTGACACGACGACAGGAACGCCTAAAGGCGCGCCAAAATTGAAAGTATCTGTAAATCCTTCAAAAGTATCAAAAGATATTCCTGACATTGCCAAGAAACTTGGTCGTAACGATCCCTGTCCCTGCGGAAGCGGGAAGAAATACAAAAAATGCTGCGGCACTAATGCTTAATTTTTTTCTCCAAACACTTACAGGAATACTGCTTTTTCTATGCTTCCCAAAATCAAACCTTTTTTTTCTTGCTTGGATTTCGCTCATTCCGCTATTATTTACAATTCAAAAAGCTAAACCCGCTAAAGCCTTTTTTGCCGGGTTGACTTCCGGTGTGGTTTTTTACTGCGGTTATCTATACTGGTTTGTGCCAACTTTCACCGCGGCCGGCGAATCCTGGTTGCTGGGTTTACTTGTGCTTTTATTGCTTTCGATTTATTTGTCAATTTATTTGGGTGTTTTCTGTTTTGTTGTCAATTATTTTAAATCAATAGGAATTGTTTTCAGTTTATTTTGTGCTTCTCTTTGGGTAGTCTTAGAATATTTACGCGGTCATCTTTTCGGCGGAATTCCAGGAGGTATTCTTGGGTATTCTCAATGTAGTTTTCTGCCGGTAATTCAAATAGGCGATATCACAGGAGTTTATGGTGTTTCTTTTTCAATTGTATTGGTGAATTCATGCATTTTTCAATTGATGCGTGAAAGTAATTTAAAATATAAAATTGGAAATTTTGCATTTTCTTCGGCTATTTTTCTTTTTTGTTTAGTTTACGGACTTTTTCACTTATCAACTTCTCAGCTTACGCCTAGCAACTCATCAACCTCAGTTAAGGTTTCCATACTACAAGGCAATATCGACCAATATAAAAAATGGGACCAGAAATTTGCAAATGAAATAATTGGCGTTTATGATAAGCTGGCAAAAGATGTAGTCAAAATAGAAAAACCTGACCTGATTGTTTGGCCGGAATCTTCCGTTCCAGGATTTTTACTTGAAGAAAAATATTTTTCAAAATGGGCCTGCGATTTAGCTAAAGAAACCAGGACTTTCCATCTAATTGGTTCGGCGGATTATAAAGAAGGCAAATATTTCAATTCAGCAATTCTAATTTCTTCCGAAGGAAAGTTAGCAGCAAAATATGACAAAATGCATCTTGTGCCTTTTGGGGAAACTATTCCGCTAAAATCATTTCTCTCAAAATACATAAAAGTTGTAAATGAGTTAGGGGATTTTACATCAGGAAAAAATTATACGGTTTTTGATTTGCCGATTGGCGCTGATTTAAAACCTGTTAAATTTTCAAGCAATATTTGTTTTGAAGCGATTTTCCCGGAACTTATAAGAAAATTCAAAGGACAGGAATTTATTATTAATTTAACCAATGATGCGTGGTATTTGAGGACATCAGCTCCGTACGAGCATTTCTCATTCAATGTTTTCCGTGCAATAGAAAACAGAAAGCCGGTTATACGTTGTGCAAATACCGGTATTTCCGGGCATATTGATTCCTGCGGCAGAATAATCAGCAAAACAGTAATTTTTACCACCGCTGCCCAAACATACATCATACACCCAAACCAAACTGTTTCATTTTACTCTCGCTTTGGTGACGTTTTTATTCTTTTTTGTGCTCTAATGACAATTATTCCTTTTGCAAAATCAAAACATCATGAATACTCATAAAAAATCAGGCTTAGCAATCGGGTTAATAGTTTTAACAGGAACGACCCTTTTTTGAAAAATATTGTTTAAAATGCTAAAATGGGGATATGCAACATTATACGATCAGGGAATTAAAGGATGAATTAAGCAAGGCTTCTGAAAAGGTTGGCACTTTGAGGGGGTTCCTTTGACGTTGAAAACAAAGAAAAGAAAATAGCCGAACTTCAGCAAATAACAGCCCAAGCCAACTTCTGGGACAACACCCAGGACGCCCAAAAAATTATGAGGCAGCTGGATTTAGCAAAGTCTGACGTTGCTTCGTACACAAACCTAAAGAAAGAACTTTCCGATTTAGACACAATAATAGAACTTTCCGAAAGCGACAAATTAGATGAACATTTTGAACAGGAATTCATTGATAAACTCACAGTACTTAAAAAAGATATAGCTTTGATTGAAATAAAAACTAAACTTTCTCTATCTCAGGATAAACTCGGCGCCATAATTTCCATTCATGCAGGCGCAGGCGGTACCGAAGCCTGCGACTGGGCAGAAATGCTTTTCAGAATGTACGCCCGCTGGGCTGAAAAAAAAGGATTTACCCTTGAACAATCAGACATTTTACCGGGTGATGGCGCGGGAATAAAAAGTATTACTTTTTTTGTACGCGGGCCTTATGCTTACGGTTTATTAAAAAGTGAAGTAGGCGTTCACCGGCTTGTACGCATCTCACCCTTTGACGCAAATAAGCGCAGGCACACATCTTTTGCATCCTGCGATGTGCTCCCTGAAATAGAAGATGAAATAAAGATCGAAATAAAAGATGAAGATATCAGAATAGATACTTACCGTGCATCAGGTCATGGCGGACAGCACCTCCAAAAAACCGATTCTGCTGTAAGAATAACACATATCCCGACCGGAACTGTAACCCAATGCCAGAATGAACGTTCCCAACTAAAAAACAAAATCTCTGCGATGAAAATCCTGAAAGCAAAACTTTATGAACTGGAGCAGGACAAATTGCGTTCAGCAATTGAAAAACATTACTCAGAAAAGGGTAATATCGGCTGGGCCAATCAAATCCGTTCCTACGTCTTCATGCCCTACCAATTAGTAAAAGACCACCGAACCGGCGCAGAAATAGGCAATGTCAACCTGGTTATGGATGGTGACATCGACCTTTTTATCGAAGCTTATCTTGCAAAAAACTTGCAAAAATAGAGGTTATGTAGTAAAATAATATAATTATATCCTATTATATAAACGGGGGATTATGTCTGTAAAAACCGTTCTAATAGTTGAAGATGATAAAGAAGTCCAAACACTTATAAGATTTGTCCTGGAAAGAGACGGTTACTATATTAAGCATGCAGATACTGGAGGCGAAGCTCTCGAACTGCTGGGCATTGAACATATCGGCCCGACTGGTAAATTTGGGTTAACCCCTATAATCCCGGATCTGATTTTGTTGGATATTATGCTGCCTGAAGTTGATGGCTATACAATTCTCAGCAAGATGGCGCAAAAACCGGAGTTATGTAATATTCCAGTAATAGTCGTTACAGCGAAACCCATGATGTTGGATTTATTCATGATGTCAAAAAACGTAAAACATTTTTTCGCAAAACCTTTTAACACTAAATTATTGAGAGAAAAAGTGAAGGAAATAGTAGGATAATATGGAAAACAAAACACCCGTAAAAACAGAAATGCAGGAAACAACACTACCGATTGAAAAATTGGTAGAGAACCGCAAAGAAAAGCTGGATAAAATTATAGCTTCAGGCATTAATCCTTATCCGGATAAATTTGATTATACCCATACACTCTCTGCCATGAAAACAGAGTTTGAAGGTTTGAAATCAGAAGAATCTATAGAGAGGGAAATTAAAGTTTGCGGTAGGATTGTTGCCCGCAGGCAAATGGGAAAAGCAACCTTCTTCCACATTCAGGATTATACAGGAAAATCACAGGCTTATATTAAAACGGACATAGTAGGGCAGGAAAATTATATAAATTTTATCGAGCTTATTGATATTGGTGATTTTATCGGAGTGACAGGAAAACCTTTCAGAACAAGAACCGGCGAACTGACCGTTTACGTAAAAAGCTTTCAAATATTATCCAAATCGCTCAGGCCTCTGCCCGAAAAATGGCACGGGCTTAAGGACGTTGATACCCGTTACAGGCAGAGATACTTGGACTTAATTTCAAACGCGGATGTAAAAGACATTTTTGTTAAACGTTCAAAGTTAATCAACCAGATAAGAAATTATTTAACCGGATTGGGTTTTCTTGAGGTCGAAACACCTATTATACAGCACCTGGCAGGCGGAGCCATTGCCAGGCCGTTTAAGACACATCATAACACTTATGATATGGATTTATTCCTGCGTATTGCGTCAGAATTGTCTCTCAAAATGCTTGTTGTCGGCGGGTTGGAAAAAGTATTTGAAATAGGAAAATCTTTCAGAAACGAAGGCATTGACCGCCAGCATAACCCTGAATTCACCATGATAGAAGTATATCAGGCCTATTCAAATTGCCGGGATATGATAAAACTGACCCAGGATTTATTGATAAACATAGCAACAACAATGGACTTAAAAGACAAAATTAATATTGAGGGAAAACCTATTGATTTAACTAATTTCAGAATAGCCACTATGAATGAATTGTTTCAGGAAACTTTTGATAAGAAAGTAAATATTCTTGAACTGGTCGCAAAAAACTGTATAAAAGATTTCGCTGCTGAAGTCAAACTGGAAATGACGCCGGATACAACAGATAAAAAGATTTTCGATCATCTTTTTGATCAATTTATACAGCCAAAACTTTTCAACCCGACTTTTGTCACGGATTATCCTCTTGCCTATTCGCCTCTTTCAAAAGCGAAGGATGAAATTACTGCAGACAGGTTCGAATTATTTGTAGCCTGCATGGAGATGGCCAACGCATATTCAGAGTTAAATGACCCCGAAGAACAAAGAAAACGCTTCTGCAGCCAGAACCAGAAAGACGATATCCATCCCATGGATGAGGGTTTCGTTATGGCTCTTGAGCACGGTATGCCGCCTTGCGGCGGATTAGGAATAGGAATAGACAGGCTTGCAATGCTGATAACAAACTCTCCCTCTATACGTGAAGTTATATTATTCCCATTGCTTAGAACTTAATCATAAAACTGGAGGTTTTATTTAAAATGTCAAATTTGGTTTATTTAAACGGAAAATTGGTAAAAAAAGAAGATGCAAAAATCTCAGTATTTGACCATGGATTATTATACGGGGACGGTGTTTTTGAAGGTATCCGTGCCTATAACGGCCGCGTATTTAAACTAAGAGAACATCTGGACAGACTTTATAACTCAGCCCGAGCTATTACGCTTACCATTCCTTTGAAGAAACAAGAAATGGAAATTGCAACTCTTGAAACACTCAGGGCCAACAAATCAAAGGATGCTTATATCAGGCTGGTAGTAACCAGAGGGGTTGGTGATCTCGGTCTCGATCCGAGAAAATGCCCTAAAGCTACAATTTTTATTATTGTTGACAAAATCACTCTATATCCTAGTGAATTTTATACAAAGGGGTTAGAGCTTTTTACCGTGTCAACAAGAAGAAACATGGTAAATTCTATCAACCCCTGTATTAAATCTTTAAACTATCTCAATAACATTCTGGCCAAAATTGAAGCCACAACTATGGGTGCGCCTGAAGCTATCATGCTCAATAAAGACGGTTATGTCGCCGAATGTACTGGCGACAATGTCTTTATTTTAAAACATAATATTTTAATAACTCCTCCTACCTGGGCAGGAGCTTTACAAGGTATAACCCGCGAGGCAGTTATGGACTTGGCAAGAACCCACATGAAACTGCTTGTTAAAGAGGATATATTCACTGTCTATGACGTCTATACGGCAGATGAGTGTTTTTTAACCGGGACTGCTGCAGAGATCATCCCTGTAGTTGGTTTAGACAACAGAAAAATTGGTAACGGAAACCCCGGGAAAATAACGCTGAAACTTATTAAAGAATTTCGTGAACTCACACGCAGTACTGGAGTACCGATTTACTAAAATGCTTAGTCACGTGTGCCCGGAATGCGGCATAACATATTCTGAGTTCAAACAAACAGGCAGCATGCATCCGGGACCGTTTAATAATTCAATTAAAAAGAGGAACTAATGAACAGGTTTACTGAACGGGCGCAAAAGGTTATTTCAATTGCGCAGGAAGAAGCGAAACGGTTAAATCATGATTATGTCGGCACAGAACATCTACTGCTCGGGCTTGTTGCTCTGGGCGAGGGTGTCGCTGCCCAGGTGCTCGCAAATCTGGGTATTGATTTTAGAAAACTGAGAAATGAAGTAGAAAAAGTTGTAGGAACCGGGGACAATATAATGCTTTTGGGTGAAATACCTTTCAGCTCCAGGGCCAAGAAAGTACTGGAACTTTCCGTAGACGAAGCCGGCACCATGGGCCATTATTACGTAGGCACTGAGCACCTTCTGCTGGGCTTGCTAAAAGAAGAAGAGGGAATCGCAGCTAGAGTCCTCGAAAACCTCGGAGTAAAAATAGAAGATGTCAAGGAAGAAGTTGTTAATCTGCTAGGTGAACCTACAAAATCACAGCAAAATCAACACCCGCCTATTAGTTCAGGCGGGCATCGCGTATCCAATAAAACGAAAACTAAAACGCCTACACTGGATGAATTTTCCAGGGACCTTACAGTACTGGCAAAAGAAGGCGGACTGGACCCGGTAATAGGCAGGGATAATGAAATAGAGCGCCTAACACAGATCCTTTCACGCAGGACTAAAAACAACCCGGTACTCATCGGTGACCCGGGTGTCGGTAAAACCGCAATCGTTGAAGGGCTTGCACAAAGAATAGCTAAAGGTGAAACACCCGAAATATTAAACAACAAGCGTGTGATCACGCTCGATTTATCTGCGGTTGTTGCAGGAACAAAATACCGCGGCGAATTTGAACAGCGCCTTAAAAACATCATGGATGAAATCCGCCGCGGAAAAAACAGCATCATACTATTCATAGATGAATTGCACACGGTGATAGGTGCAGGCGCGGCTGAAGGCGCTATTGACGCTTCCAATATGCTGAAACCCGCATTAGCGCGCGGCGAACTTCAATGCATCGGAGCTACCACTCTTGATGAATACCGCAAACATATTGAACATGACCCGGCGCTTGAAAGAAGATTCCAGCCGATAGTTGTTGACCCGTCTACTGTTGAAGACACCATTGCAATCTTGAAAGGTTTAAAAGAAAAATATGAAAGCCACCATAAAGTAAAATATACGGACGAGGCCTTAGCAACGGCAGCCTATCTTTCAGACAGGTTTATCTCTGATAGGTATTTGCCGGATAAAGCTATAGATATAATTGACGAAGCCGGATCCAGGGCCCGACTGCAAGTATCCCAGGTAACACCCGAAATCAAAGAAAAAGAAGAGGAACTCGAAGCTGTCATAAAAGATAAAGAATCATCAATTTCCAAGCAGGCGTATGAAAAAGCTGCAAGATTACGTGACAAAGAAAGAGAAATGAAACGCGCCATTGAGGAAATGAAAAAAAAGTGGAGAGAAAAAAGGGACGCCATCTTTCCGCCGGTTACCGAAGACGACATTGCTTATGTCATTTCGAAATGGACGAACATACCAATAACCAGAATAACTGAAAAAGAACAAGAAAGATTGCTAAAAATGGAGGATGAGCTTCACGGGCGCGTAATTGGCCAAGACGAAGCAATCCGGTCCATTTCACAGGCAATCAGGCGTTCCAGGACAGGCCTTAAAGACCCCAAAAAACCAATTGGCAGTTTTATTTTCCTCGGGCCCACCGGCGTGGGAAAAACAGAACTTGCCAGGACTCTTGCGGAATTTCTTTTCGGCGATGATACCGCATTAATAAGAATAGATATGTCCGAATATATGGAAAAATTTTCTGTTTCCAGGCTTATAGGAGCCCCTCCGGGTTATGTGGGTTATGAAGAAGGGGGCCAGTTGACCGAAAAAGTCCGCAGGCGCCCTTATGCGGTAGTACTGCTGGATGAGATTGAAAAAGCTCATGCGGAGGTCTACAATTTATTGCTTCAAATATTTGAAGAAGGCAACCTGACCGATAGCTTAGGTCACAAAGTAAGTTTTAAAAATACCATCATTATCATGACTTCAAATGTCGGAGCAAGGCTAATTTCAAAAGGGAAAGCGCTCGGTTTCCTTGTTCAGGAGGATTCCCAGAGAACTTATGTTTCAATAAAAGATACAATCCTTGAAGAAGTTAAAAAAACTTTTAATCCTGAGTTTATTAATAGAATTGACGACATGATTGTTTTCCACCCGATTGGCAAGCCTGAAATGAAGAAGATCCTTGACCTTCTTTTAGAAAGAGTTAAAATAAAGCTGGAAAAACAAGGATTAACGATTGAACTTTCCGAAACAGCAAAAGAGTTCCTCCTGGAAAACGGTTTTGATTCAAATTATGGCGCCCGGCCGCTGCAAAGAACTATACAGAGGCACCTCGAAGATGCTATTTCCGAAGATATTCTTTCAAAAAATGTTGTCGCAGGGCCCGCAGGGAACTTAACAAAAATATATGCTGATTTTGACCAGGAAAATAAAAAGATAAAATTCATCTCAAATGTAATACCTGTGGTGAAAAAAAATTTAATTTAAACCTTTAAACCAAACTTAGAAAACTGACAATTGATGAAAAAATATTTTTTATATTGTTTGCTGGCAACGCTTATAATATTGACTGCCGGAAGTGTTTGCCTTCTTACATATTTGCCTAAAATAGTTAAAAACTATTCGGCAGAGTATTTAGAAAAATACAATATAGGTTTTAAAGCAGGCTTAATATCAATTTCTTTCCCGCCTGCTGTTATTTTAAACAAAGCCTCTGCATGGCAGAATGATTCAAATTTTAAGGCAGATAAAGTTGTTTTACGGTTTAACCTTATAAAACTAATTAAAACAAGGAATATCTCTTATTCGTTCAGTGAGGTATTACTGGTTAACCCGGAATTAAATATCGGGGCTATTTCAGCTTTACCGTTTGGAGCTAATTCAGGAAACACATCTTTCGGGGAAATGCTCCTTGACTGGAAAAACGCAAAAATAAACATTCTTAAAAATGGAATAGCTATAAACAGCAAACTGGGAAGGCTTATTTTGTCAAAAACCATAGATTCGTTTGAAACAGATATTTCTGCATCCGGTTACGGAAATGCAAGAATAAAGCTCGTTTCCAATAAAAGAAATCAGCGCTGGAATTTAAAAGTCGATACAAATAACTTGACTGCTGCATCAGGAAAGACTTCCGTTCTTTTGGAAGGCGCATTCCCGGTAAAAGAACACATCCACGGAAAACTTAAAATAGTTTCAAATTATGGCAGTAATATGAGACTGGAAGGAAGAGGTGCATTTAAACTTTCAGGCCTTGGCAACAGCCCTTCCATTTATTCGAGAATCAATCTTCTGATCTTTAATTCTGGCAAAAATATTTTGAACGGAAATACTGAAATCGTATTTTCAAGCGGAATTTTCAATATAGTCGGTTTTCAAATGGCAGGCGACTCACAAGAGATATCAGCTTCCGGATTTATTTCAAAGGAAAACATAAAAGTTAAGGCCTCTTTTACGAATATCCTGACTGAAAGTTTATTTCCTTCGGCTAAAGGCCTCATTAATGCCGACGTTATTGCCTCAGGCAATTTATCAAATCCTTCAATTAATGCCAGCCTGCTAGGAAAGAATCTGGAACTGGGGCCCATTAAATCCAATTTTGTTAAATTTGATGTAAGTTATAAAGATAAAAATTACAAATTGAACGGAACTGCGGATTTAAACGGCCCTCAATATAATTTAGCGCTAAATGCCAGGCAATCTGCCTTCAATAATAAAAAAAGATTTTCAGGTAAAATGTTTATTACCGGGAGTAAAAAGATTAATGCCGGCTTTCAAATCAGCGACGACCAAATTCAATTGTCGAATTGCCTGTTTTTCGACGATCTTACGGGTAAAGAAAATGCCGCGTTTTTTTTCAGCGCCGGCACAAAAGAGAATGTTTTTAATGATTACAAAATGAGCGTTAGCCTGACAAATTACCCCTTAGGCAAAAATAAGATGAGCGGAAATATTGCTTTTTCTGGAAAAGCAAACACATACAGTAAAATTGTGTCCGGGGAAATGAACGGCACGAACTTAATGATTAGCGATTATCTCTTGGGTCAAATCCAAGCAAAATTCGTGTTTGAAAACGATGTAGTGTCAATCACAAACATAAAAGCAATGAATTCCATTAGCGGAGACATTAATTATTTCACGGATACCGGAATTTTAAAAGGTTACGCAAATTTGAATGATTTTAATATTTTAAACTTAAGGATAAAAGATTTGAGCGGAAAATTAAGCGGGAACATGAGAATTTTCGGTACCCTTACTAAACCTCAATTGGGGTTTGATTTTAAGTCAACAAACCTTTCCTATAAAAAAATTGATGCCAATTTGAAGGGGAGAGGATCTTTGACCGGCGATACGTTTAAATCCCATGGCGAACTGCAAATATTGTCGCAGGAAAAAGGGAGATTCACAATAAATATTAATAACCTTTCAAATTCACCGGAACTGACGTCAAATGTCGCGTTTTCAAATATGAATATAACAACTTTGAATGTTTTAACTGAAAAGCTTTTTTCGTTTAAACTTCCGCTAGAGGGGAATGTCAAACCGTCTTTTATTGTAATCGGAAACCTCTCTAAACTGACGACCACACTCAATATTCAATCTGATTCATTGCTTTATTCAGGAAACATACTTCCCGAAAAGTGGAAATCTTTAGATCTTTCTATAGAAATGAACAGCAGTTTTAACTCAATAACAGTAAACAAACTGGATATCGAGTCAGCTGATCAGAGAATTTCAATTTCGAAGGGCAGTAAAATGGATTTTTCTAAACCGGGGGACTGGGGATTTGACTGTAACATGGAGCTTAAAAATTATATTTTTGGGCCTGTTACTATGTTCGGCAAATTAGGTCTTTCAGGCAGTATAAAAAACTCCAAGGAAAAACTTATTGTCGCCTCAACGATATCAACACAGGATTTATGGGTAAACCAGCAAAACCTTAAAGACACAAATATGAAAATACAATTTACTTCTGAAGATAACAGAAAAATAATTGAACTGATTCCCCAAAAAAATGAAAAATTCGTAACTTCCGGGAAAATTGACATTTCTAACCCAAAAGAAACAACTTTTACTAATTTCATAGTGGCGCCAAAATCAAACATAAAAGGAAGTTATTTGTTTAAGCTTAATGGAACCTATTCACAGAATAACTCAAACCTGACAATTGAAGGAAATAATATAAACCTTGATTTTATTACCGGACTTCTCGACCAGCAGATGCCGTTGAGCGGATCCACTGATTTTACTGTTATTTTAAAAGATGAAATTAAGAAGCCCTATATAGCAGGTACCATCAATATATCTGCCGGAGACTTTTACTCTATCCCTTTTACAAACGCTAACCTGCAGTTAAATTACGAAGACAATGTACTGGAATTAACAAATGCGCGGCTTGTAAGAATCGACAATAATAGCAAAGAACAGCTTATTGTTTCAGGCAAAGGCAGGATACCTCTGGCATTTACAGAAACAGTAAAAAACAGTCCTGGCGACAATAATATAAACCTTTCTTTTCAAATCGAAAAAGGGGACCTGGCGATATTAGAATCAATTTCGGACAATATAAAATCAGCTCGGGGTAAAATCGAAGCAAAACTTCAGGTTTCCGGCAAAGCTGACCAACCGATCTACGGCGGGTATCTCATCGTGTCCAACGCCCAAATAGAATCAAAAAGTTACTTCAATAAATTGGAAAACTTCAATCTTGGAGTTGCATTTACTGACAACAAACTTGAAATAAAAGAATGCTCCGGAAAAATCGGCGACGGTACTGTCAAACTTGACGGATATCTGTTACTTGGCGAACTCTTTAGCATAAACGAATATAATTTATCCCTAAATACCACGGGAAAAAAAGGCATCAAAATATTCGTTCCTGAACTGCCAATTCCTACAAATATTGTTTTCAAAACTATGGGTTTAGAGGGCGTAATAAAAAATTATTCTTTTGCTGATGTAAAAACAAGCCTTCAATTCACAGGCAAAAGTGAAAGCCCAAAATTAAACGGGTATATACAACTTGATAATGCTCATTTTTGTTACCCGCCGCCTCCTAACGTTTCAGGTAATAGTTTCTTTTCAACAAGTTTTAAAAATGTGGTTTGGGACGTTGAATTGAGGCCGGGGGAAAATACCTGGTACGAAAATAGCATGATGAGCGCCCTGCTTACAGGAAAGATCAGGCTTAATGGAAATTTACCGGGATTAATTGTTAACGGCAGTATTGAATCGCAAAACGGTAACTTAAATTATCTAAACAAGATCTATGAACTTAAATACGCCCTTTTCGAAGTTATTAATTCAGAATGCTTTCTTCAGGTAAGGGCAGAAACTGCCGGAATATTTACATCTGGCGCCGAACCGACATCAACCGGAAAAGAAACGGGTACAATCGAAATGATAATACCCAGGAGCCCTATAGGCCAGATTGCTCCAAAGTTTTCGTCCGCGGAACACCCGGACATGAGTTCTGAAAAACTTGTCCAGGCAACCTACGGGTTGACTGACAATATCACGCCGACAGAAAGAAATTTGCTTCTTAGAAAACAATTAATCAGGTTATTTGATGGTTCTCTTGCGTCTCCCCTGGCTAAAAGATTGCTTCAACAAAGCGGGATAGTTGATACTATAAATGTAACAACGGTACCCTCTGCACAGGATGAAACAATAAACAATACTAACCCTTCAATAGTAGATATAATGTCAGGAACCAGGTATGCCTTGCAAAAATATATTACAGGGGACCTGCTATTAGGTTATGCAATTACTTTGCAGGAAGCACAACAGAGATTGAATTTGCGTCACGAATTTGAACTTGACTATAGGTGGAAGGGCAATATATTTATCCGCGGCATTTACGGATATGAACCAACAAAAAGTTCTCTAATAAGAGACGGCGACTACCAAATAAGAATAGAACCCCAATGGCGGTTTGGCTGGCCCAAGGAAACGGAGAAAAAAAATGAAAAGAAATAACTCAAACAGGCTTTTACTTCCGGCATTATTAATGTTTTTTTTATCAGCCGGCGTTGAATATGTATTTGCATTGGACATGATATCAAGGATAGACATAAAAGGGAACATAAATGTAAAAGAGAAAGAAATAAGAAAAAAAATAAAAACAAAGGTTAAGGACATATATTCTTCTGAAGACCTGAAAATTGATTTAAACAGTATTTTAGAAATAGGCAAATTTGAAGATGTCACTGTTGAAGTTGATACAAATGCCTATGCAGTAACATTTATTATTAAAGAAAAGCCTTATTTGAAAAAAATCGAATTCAAAGGCAATAAAAAATTGTCCAAGGGAACAATCAAAGATGAAATCACTGTCAAAGAAAAAGAATATATGGATAAAAATGACCTTGAATCTGATATAAAGAAAATTATAGATTTATACAGCGACAAGGGCTATGCAGACACTCAGGTAACTTATGACTTAAACATTGATAAAAAAACAAACCAGGCAAACCTTATTTTTTTTGTAAGTGAAGGCAGGAAGGTTACCGTAGAAAAAGTTGAAATAACCGGTACAAAAAATTATAAACCAAAAAAAATCATGGGTTTAATGGACACAAAGAAAAAGAAAATATTTAAGACTAAAACGCTTGATGACGACTTGAAAAAAATAAATGACTTTTACAAAAATAATGGTTTTGAAAGCGTAGAAGTTTCAACACCCGATATATCCTACAACGACGACAGGACCAAAACAACCATAAAAATCGTAGTTTCTGAAGGGCCAAAATACAAAATATCAAAAATCTCATTTTCCGGAAACAGCATTTATACAGATAAAGAATTAGGAAAAAACTTAGCAATAAAAACTAAGGAATTGTACAAAAAAGAAAACATTGACCAATCCCAACTAGCACTATCTGAAATCTATGGAGACAAAGGTTACCTGCAGGCAGAAATTGTTCCGGAATTTACTAAATACCCCGAAAGCGGGCTTATGGAGATCAATTTCAAAATCAAAGAAAATAGCATAGTTTACTCAGGAAAGATTTATATTGATGGCTTGAATTACACAAAGGAATATGTAATAAAGAGGGAAATATTACTAAAAGAAACAGGCCCATTCAGCGGTGTAAAACTTAGAAGAAGCCTTGAAAGAATATACAATCTTGGTTTTATTGATGATGTAAAGGTGGATATACAAAATACAAGTATTCCTGACACGGCTGATTTAGTCCTGAATGTAACAGAAGGTAAACCCGGAATGCTCCAGGCAGGAGCAGGTTATTCAAGCGTAGACAAACTTACCGGTACGCTTCAGGTAAACCACATGAACTTGTTTGGAAGAGGCCAGAAATTAAATTTGATGTGGGAATTTGGTGATCGGATACAAAATTACGAAATAAGCTGGACCGAACCCTGGCTGATGCAAAAACCTATTAGCTTGGGTGTAACATTATATGATATGACCAGAAAACAATATTCTGGCAGTGATTGGCTTTATACTTATCACAAACAGGGAACCGAATTTCGTGTAGGTCCCAGATTGAGCGACTACCTCTCACTCTTGTTCATATATGGATATGAAAATGTCAACACTTACGATGTACAGGCTACAAGCAGGGTCGCAAGCGGAGCTATAGCAGGCAAAGAGTTGACGTCGAGTTTTACCAGCCAAATTATTTATGATACCCGGGACAATGTCTTCGATGCTTCAAAAGGCAGTAAAAATTCGGCATCACTGCAAATAGCAGGAGGCCCTTTCGGCGGCAATGTTCATTTCTGGAAACCTGTCTTATCATCAAGCTGGTTTTTCCCGACATTTTGGAAATTTGTTTTTTCTGCAAATGCAGTATTTAAGTATGTTCAGCCATTTAATGATTACAATATTGACTCACAGCCTTTATACAAATTTTATGCCGGCGGGCCTAATTCCATTAGAGGATATTCTCAAAACGACCTTACTCCTTCTTTAAATGGAGGAAATGTATCTATCGTTGGAAATTTTGAATATAAATTTCCTATTGTGCAGGAAAACAAACATACAATTCTCCAGGGAGCTTTTTTTTACGATTTTGGCGGAGCCTGGAATAAACTTGATGATGTAAGGCTTTCTGTAGGTGAAACAGATGACTGGCGTTTACACGGAACATGGGATAACTTAATGAAATCAGGATGGGGATTCGGGATAAGGTTTACAACACCAGTTTTCCCGATCAGGCTCGACTGGGGTTGGCCAAACCAGGCTAAACCAGGCCAACAGCCTCCGGAATTTTATTTCACCATAGGGCAGATATTCTGATGTATTAAAGAGAAAATAAAATGAAAAAACTATTTTTTATCGCTTTTTGTTTAATCTGTTTAATTGGAGAGTCATCGTTGAACTCTATTGAAATTCCGCTTCAAGGAACAGGAGGGATTAGCGTTGGTTATGTAGACATGAATAAAATATTTGGCGAATATCCTCCGGTTAAAACCGCAAAAAAAGATTATGAAAAAATAGCTGAACAAAAAAAACTGGAGCTCTCGGGGATTGACTCTGAAATTTCAGTAATAAAATCTTCCTGCACTGACCTGGAAACGCAAATCAAGCAGCTAAAACAGGAGTCGATGGCTTTAAAAGTACAGAAACAACGATTATCTGTCCAAATGCAACAGCCGCAAATACAGACACAACAGCCAACACCACCGATATCGTCCAGCGCAATAGTTTCGGTTTCCACTGGAACTGTGCCTGTTGGTTCATCTTCAACATTAACAATTCCCGCTATTTCAACTGCAACCGGAACAAATAGTATTTCTGTTTCTACACAAGCAATTCAAACAGAACAACCTGGGTTGAGTATACAGGCGCAATATGACAAAGTAAACTCCACAATAGAAGCCGATGAAAAACAAATAAGCGAAAAAGAAACGGATCTTGTGCTTAAGAAAGATTTAATAACAAAAAAACAACAAGAATATACGGACTACAAAAAGAAAAATGAAAAAGACCTCAAAGAATATGAGAAGAACAAAACTTTAGCGCTTATGGGCGAACTCTATAAAATAATAGAAGATCTCGCCAAAGAGGAAAACATTTCAATCGTAATAGAAAAAACCAACGTTCTTTATGGCAGCGGCGGCATAGACCTTACAAACAAAATACTTGAAAGATTAAGAGGCAAATAAGCTAAGGATTATGGAAAATCAAAAAACGATTTCCAAAGAACTGACAATTAAGGGCAAGGGCCTGCACACAGGCAACGTCACTAAATTGACGTTTAAGCCTGCACCTGTCAATTATGGCGTAAAATTCATCAGAAAAGACTTGCCGGGCCATCCGGTAATACCTGCCCGCGTGAGTAATGTTATGGGATTATTAAGGGGCACTACTATCGGTGTTAATGATACACCGATGGTCTATACCGTTGAACACCTTCTTGCGGCTCTTTACGGGCTTGGCATAGATAACATTGAAATAATTCTTGACAACAATGAGCCTCCTATTTTTGACGGAAGCGCAAAACCTTTTATAGATTACTTAAAAAAGGCAGGTATAGTCGAACAGGATGTTCCCAAAAATTATATAACCCTGCAAAATCCCGTAACTTACATTTCCGAAGAAAAAATCAAAGTTGAATTAAGCGCATTTCCCAGCGATAATTTGATAATTGACTACGAAATTGAATATAATCATCCGCTTATCGGAATTCAACGGTTAGAACTTACTATAACTCCTGAAAACTTTATCAATGAGATTTCCCAGGCCCGGACCTTTTGTTTTGACTACGAAATTGAAACTCTCCATAAAAAGGGTCTTGCAAAAGGCGGCGGCCTGCATAATGCAGTAGTTATCGGAATGGACAAAATTCACAATCCTGAAAAATTAAGATACAATGACGAGTTCGTCAGGCACAAGCTTCTCGACGTAATAGGTGATTTATACCTGCTTGGCAGGCCGCTAAAAGCGCGCATAAAAGTGAAATGTTCGGGACACAAACATAATATAAATTTTGTAAAAAAAATTGAAGAATCCGTGTCTCGTAAAGAAAATAAAGGGGAAGAAAAAATGCCAGAAACAAACTTAGACAACATCGTAGGACGTGAATTAAATGTTGAGGAAATAAAACAAATCATTCCTCACCGGGATCCTTTTCTAATGATTGACAAAGTTACCATCACCGAAGCCGGGAAAAGCGCTATAGGTAAAAAAATTCTTACAGGAAAAGAAGATTTTTTCCGCGGGCATTTCCCGGGAAGCCCGATTATGCCTGGTGTGCTGATAGTTGAATCCCTTGCGCAAACAGCCTGTGTGCTCTTCCTGTCTCGCCCGGATTTAACCAACAAACTGGCTTATTTTATGACTATTGATAAAACAAAGTTCCGTAAACCCGCTTTGCCGGGAAATACAATTGAATTGAAAATAGAAGTCATTCGCGCCAGAGGCAGGTCAGGAACAGTTAAAGGCGAGGCCTTCATAAACGGCGAACTAATAACCGAGACTGAATTTATGTTTATTATAGTTGATAAACCCGCGGAGAATAAATTATGATACACCCTACTGCCATAGTTGATAAAAGCGCTCAAATAGACAAATCAGTTGATATAGGCCCTTATGCAATCATCGGCAAAAATGTTTCTATCGGAAAAAATACAACAATCGGCCCTTACACTTTTATCCAATATTGCCAAATCGGTGAAAACAATAAAATTTCGAACCATGTAGCCCTGGGCAATGATGCACAGGATACAAAATTCAAAGGCGGTTCGAATAATTGTATTATTGGAAATAATAACGCCATAAGGGAATTTGTTACCATTCACAGAGGGTCAATAAATGAATCCACGAAAGTGGGCAGCAATTGCTTTCTTATGGCCTATTCTCATGTCGGCCACGATTCAATACTTGAAGACAATATTTACATGGCTAATTGCGCTTCTCTCGGCGGTCATGTCCTTGTTGAATTCGGAGCTATCCTTGGAGCCCTTGCAGCAGCGCACCAATTTGTCCGCATTGGCAGGCTTGCAATGCTTGGCGGAGGAGCTATGATAACTCAGGATATTCTGCCCTACATGCTCGCAAACGGCGACCGGGCAAAACTATACGGTCTTAATAAAGTAGGGTTAAGAAGGCACGGGATAACTCCACAGGCCATAAAAAACATCAAGAAAGTTTATTGGCAGCTTTTTGAATCAAAAACAATGTTCACTGAAGCTCTAAAAATCGTAGAAAAAATGCAAGAAGAAGAAAACATGGGGGAAGAAGTCACCCATTTGATAAATTTTGTGAAAACATCAAAGCGGGGATTCTGCCGGACAGCTTTAACAAAAATATGAACTTACCTCAAAAAATCGGCATTATTTCAGGCAGGGGGAAATTCCCTATTCTTATCGCTGAAGAAATAAAGAAATATTCCGGAAATACGGGAATTTATGCAACCGGTTTTAAAGGTGAAACAAATAACAAAATAAAGCAATACGTGAAAGAATTTCAATTATTCGAATTTGGCGCACTTGGCAAAGCGATTGATTATTTCAAATTAAAAAAAGTTGATAAAGCCATTATTGCCGGTTTAATAAGCCACAAACGGTTATTTGACAAAAACCTGAAACTTGATTCCGTGATGCAGGGAATACTTGACAACATCAAGGATAAAAAAGCAGATTCAATCCTTGGCGGTATAGCCAATGCGTTAAAAACACAGGGTATTGAATTGCTTCAGATTCTTCCAATTCTTGAAAACAATCTAGCGAAAAAAGGTATTCTCACCGAATCTAAACCGGATATAATGAGCAATGATGATATTAACTTCGGCTTTCCTCTTGCTAAAGAATTATCCAGGCATGATATCGGCCAAACGATAGTTGTAAAAAATAAATGCGTTATAGCCATTGAAGCCCTTGAAGGCACAGATATTTGTATAATTCGTTCAGGCAAAATGGCCGGGCCGGGGACCGTCATAATAAAAGTTGCAAAACTACACCAGGACCTCCGGTTTGATTTACCGGTTATTGGCACCAGGACAATTAAAAATATGAAAAAAATAAAGTCAAAAACATTGGCGATTGAAGCAGGCAAAACCTGTATAATCAACAAAGAAGAGGTTTTCGCTTTAGCCGACAAATATGGAATATCTATCGTAGGGGTATAGGGGAATATGCCCCAGAGTCTTCCTAGCGACTAGCATGGGGCATTAAAGAGGAAATAATGCGACAAATCAATGTTTGCGTAATCGGAGTGGGCAACCTTGGACAGCACCATGCAAGAAATTATTCGCAAATTCCGGGTGTAACGCTGACCGGTATAGTTGATTTAAACGAAAAACGCTCTGAAAAAATTTCAACTCAATTCCAGACAAAAGGCTATACCGATTTCAGGGAAGCAATTAAAGGCGCTGATGCTGTAAGTATCGTGGTCCCTACTACGCTGCATTATTCAATAGGAAAGGAAGTTCTGGCTGCAGGCAAACACTGCCTGATTGAGAAACCATTTACCACTGAAGTCAGCCACGCAGAAGAATTGATACAGCTCGCCCAAAAAAACAGCGTTGTGCTGCAAATCGGGCATATCGAAAGGTTCAACGGAGCGATTTTATCGTTGCAAAAACATATTAAAAATCCAAAATTCATTGAATCGGACAGGCTCGGGCCTTATGACCCAAGGGTAGCAGACGTAGGAGTGGTCCTGGACCTGATGATTCATGATTTAGACATTATACCGTTTCTTGCAGGAAGCAAAGTGAAAGATTTGGAAGCCTATGGGACAAAAATATTCTCTAAACATGAAGATATTGTTAAAGTGCGGCTAAGATTTCATAACGGGTGTATAGCAGACCTGTCAGCCAGCAGGGCTTCATTCGGGAAATATCGAAAACTGCGTATTTTCCAGCCTGACGCGTACATCTCTGTTGATTATGCAGCCCAAAGATACAGGATATACAGAAAAAAATCCGAGGATGCCGCTTCAATGAAGGATATAGAAATCTCCAGCCCAAAAACGGAACGCTTGGAGCCCCTTAGAAAAGAGCTTGAACATTTTATCGATTGCGTAAGGGAAGGCAAATCTCCTTTAGTTACAGGAGAGCATGGGAAAGATGCTCTCGCGCTTGCTCTTGAAATCCTGAATAAACTTCAAATCCACAAATCAGAAATATAGGCCTATGGAAATATTGATTTCAGCGGGCGACCCTTCCGGGGACCTGCATGCAGCAAATCTTGCCAGAGAAATTAAAAAACTAAACTCAGGGATTCATATAAGCGCTGTAGGCGGTAAAAAGCTAAATGAAACCAGTGATACTTTCATCTATGATATTGTCGGACTTAATCTTCATGGACTGCCTTCGGTAAAACAATATTTTAATTTAAAAAAGTTACTTAACGAGGACATAGCCGGTTACTTAAAAAAGAACAAACCAACAGCAATAATACCTGTAGATTTTTATGGATTTAATATAAAACTCGCACAGCAGGCCCAAAAACAGAATATACCGGTTTATTACTTCATCAGCCCGCAAATTTGGGCCACAAGGCCTGAAAGAATCAATGCAATTAAAGAATTTGTAAATCATATTTCAGTCATATTTCCGTTTGAGGAAAAGATTTATTCCCAGGCCGGCGTACCCGTTACTTTTGTCGGGAACCCTTTGCTTGATACTATCCCAACAATGCCTCATAAGGCCTTAAAAAATTCTTCTTCAGAAGGTTTCACTATCGGATTGTTCCCCGGATCCAGAAAACAGGTAGTGTCCTGGAATTTGCAAACTATGCTCGATACAGCCAAATTAATCAAAGACAAATACCCTCAAATTATATTTAAGATTATTGGCCTGTATTCTTTAAAAAATTGTTACATGAACGTTCCAAAAGACGGATTTGAGATTCTTTATGAATCTGATTATATAACAAGAGCGAATTTTGATTTTGCCATAACGACAAGCGGTACGGTAGCTTTGGAAAATACTTTAATTGGTTTGCCTATGCTTGTGATGTACAAATTGCCCTGGCCCCTGTATTTTCTAATCAAATCAATTATAAAGGTGTCTTCGGTTACAATTACAAATTTATTGACCAATGAAAAACTGGTCCCTGAGTTTTTACAGCGCGACGCTCAGCCTGATAAAATTGCTAATACAGTTTTAAATATAATTTCGGACGAAAACAAATTAGCCGATATTAAACAAAAGCTTGAAAATGTCAGGGATATCCTTGGAGAACCGGGTGTATACAACCGCACAGCAAAACTTATTTTGGAGAAGATAAATGGATTATAAACAGCTGTATAAATACTTTAAACCCTATAAAAGCAGATTTTTTGTTGCGCTCTTCTGCATGGCAATAGTTTCAGGCCTTACGGGCCTTATAAGATATCTTCTTAAGCCGATGATAGATAAAGTATTTATCGCCAAGGATATGCACTCGCTCTACTTCATAGTCTGTTCGATTCCCATAGCCTATTTCCTGCTTGGTTTATTTAATTATGGTAAGAATTATTTTATGTCTTATATAGCCCAAAGAATAACTCTTAACATCAGAAACAAATCGTACGAACAATTGCAGAGGCTGTCAACGAGTTTCTATTCAAAAGGCACTACGGGCAAAATAATGTCGCGTTTAACAAACGATATTTCTGCCCTCCAATTTGCGTTGAACAGGGCGCCGGCAACTCTGGTTTGCGACGGATTAACTGTTATCGTCCTAATCGTCATGCTTTTTTACCTCAACTGGAAATTTGCGCTTATCAGTTTTATCGTTTTTCCTTTTGTATCCTTTCCCATAATAAATTTCTCCAGAAGATTACGCAATCTATCCAGAGAAGGGCAGAAACAGATGGCTGAACTCTATACAAACCTGCAGGAATCTATTATGGCTATCAATATCACCAGGGCTTTTAACAGGGAAAAGACAGAAATAGAAAGGTTCAAAAAGATCAATTGGGACTTATATACTCTGGTTATGAGATTTACAAAGATTGAGGCTTTATCTTCGCCGCTTATGGAATTTATCGGTGCTTTTGCAGTAGGGCTTGTATTGTTTTTTGCAGGCAAGGACGTTATTTCCGGAGTTTGGTCCCCTGGTTCATTTTTTGCTTTCTTTGCTGCTGCATTTTCTATTTACCAGCCGATAAAAAATTTTGCAAATCTCAATCCGCAAATACAACAGGCCATCTCTGCCAGTGAAAGAATATTTGAATTACTTAACCAAGTTCCGGAAGTTAGCGAGAACCATGACGCAAAAGAAATTGAACCGTTTAAAAATGAAATTGAGTTCAAACATGTCAGCTTTGAGTACGATAAAGATGATATAGTGCTTAAAGATGTAAATTTCGAAGTAAAATCAGGAGAAGTGGTTGCAATCGTAGGCCCTTCCGGCTCAGGAAAATCCACGATAATAAACCTGCTTTTAAGGTTCTACAACCCTGTAAAAGGAACAATAACACTTGACGGAAAGGATATCAAAGAAGGAACGTTGAAATCATTACGCGGCCAGATGAGCATTGTAACGCAGGAAACCATTTTATTCAATGAGTCAATACATTACAATATTTCTTACGGCAATCCTGATGCAACCGAAGAACAAATTGTAAATGCCGCAAAACTAGCCCAGGCGCATGCGTTTATAGAAAAAGCTCCAAATGGATATAACACCTTAGTCGGAGAGAGGGGCGTATTTTTAAGCGGCGGCGAAAAGCAGAGAATAGCCATAGCGCGGGCTCTAATTAGAAACCCAAAAATACTTTTACTGGATGAAGCAACAAGCAACCTGGATGCTGAATCAGAACAATTAGTGCAAAATGCTCTCGAAAAATTAATGGAGGGAAGGACTACATTAATTATCGCTCATAGGCTGGCCACGATAAAAAAATCAGATAAAATAATTGTCCTGGAAAACGGCAGTATTGTAGACACAGGCACACATGAAGAGCTTTTTAAAAAAGAAGGGCTTTATAGAAGGCTTCATCAGCTGCAAATAATCTAAAAAACTATAATACTTTTTCCACTTTATTTGCCTTAAGGCATTTTGTACAAACATAAGCTCTCTGAACAGACCCTTCAAATTTAATTCTCATCTTTTGAAGATTCGGCCTGAACAATCTAAGTGTTGCTCTCTTTGAATGGCTTACATTTTTTCCGGCTGAAGGCCCTTTATCACAAACAACGCATTTGTATGACATCTTAAATCCTCCAATAAATAAATACGAATTTTCGCAATTTGAGATTATACAAATTATATTATAAAATGTCAAAAGCACATGAATATTACCCCTCTCTCTAACCCGGTAAAATTCCTTAAAAGCGTAGGGCCTCAAAAAGCTAAACTGCTCTCAAAATTAGGGATAAACACTATTTGTGAGTTACTCACCTATTTTCCAAAAGAATATGATGACCGCAGAGTGTACAAAAAAATCGCAGAATTGAAGGAAGATGAAAAAGCTACCATTTCGGGCATAGTTAAACTTGCCGATTTGATGAAACACAATCCTTACCTATGGGCTTTCAAGGCTGCCGTCTCTGACTCTACCGGGCTTATTTATGCGACCTTCTACAGAAAACCGAATTATAAATACGATGTGTTTAGCAAATTAAAAAAGGACTTCTCTTACGGAGCAAAAATAATACTCCACGGGAAAATAGAAAAATTTTATAATTCTAAACAAATCAAAGTAGAGGAATATGAATTGATTTCTGAAGCAGGCTATAGCACAATACACACAAATCGTATTGTGCCCATTTACCCGCTGACCGACGGAATTAATGGCAAATTTTTAAGAACCCTGATAAAAACAGCTTCAGAAAAGTATTCCTGTTTTTATCCAGAAACTATTCCAGAAGAAATCCGCAGAAAAAATGGACTCATTAGTTCAAAAAAGGCCCTGGAACAAATTCATTTTCCTGATGAATTTTCATCTTTAAAAACAGCACATAAGAAGCTCGCTTTTGATGAATTTATACTGCTCGAGCTTGCTATGCAGCTATCAAGGAAACAATATTTAGAAAAAGATAAACCGCACTCATACACGATATTAAAAAAATACTTGACTCCCTTCAAAAACAATCTGAATTTTGAGTTCACTAAAGCTCAAAAAAAAGTTATTAATGAAATTTTTTCGGACATGCAGCGCGCACAGCCCATGAACAGGCTTCTTATAGGTGATGTGGGCTCGGGAAAAACCGTTGTAGCGCTAAGTGCGGTACTTCTTGCGATAGAAAATGGATATCAGGTTGCTTTTATGGCGCCTACGGAAATACTGGCTGAACAGCATTTTTATACCATAAAACAATTCATTAACGGGCTCAACATTCGCGTCGGCCTTTTAACCGGGTCAACTTCTGCAAGTATTAAAAAAACCACAATTCAAAAATTACAAAACGGAGAAATAAACATTGTAATCGGAACCCATGCGTTGATTGAACAAAAAATTAAATTTAAATATTTGTCCTTAATAGTTATCGATGAACAACACAAATTCGGCGTGGCTCAAAGACAGCTTCTAAAAGAAAAAAGCTCAACCGATACGTTAATTATGACAGCCACACCGATACCCAGGACTCTGGCATTGACAGTTTATGGCGATATGGATATTTCAACATTAGACGAAATGCCTCCAGGCAGGCTGCCGGTAAAAACCATTCATACTTCTGACAAAGATGCTTACCAATTTATCAGAAGAGAAATCAAAAAAGGGTTCCAGGCGTATATTGTTTTTCCGCTCGTTGAGGAATCAGATAAAGTTGAGCTTAAATCAGCAGTTACCCAGGCCAAACATCTTGCGGAGACAGAATTCCGTGAGTTCAGGGTGGGATTACTGCACGGCCAATTAAAAGGGCGGGAAAAAGAAAAAATAATGCTTGAGTTTAAAGAAAATAAATTTGATATTCTGATTGCAACTACAGTCATAGAGGTGGGCATAGATGTGCCGAATGCGAATGTAATTGCCATAGAACATGCAGACAGGTTCGGCCTTGCGACTCTTCACCAATTGCGCGGCCGTGTAGGAAGAAAAAGCAGCATGGAATCTTTTTGCCTGCTTATCGGCACCCTCAAAACAGAAGATTCGAAAAGAAGAATTGAAACAATGCTTTCAACTAATGATGGATTCAAAATTGCCGAAACAGACATGGAATTGCGCGGGCAGGGAGAATTTTTTGGAACAGCCCAACACGGATTATCGGAACTGAAAATCGGCAGTATCACGAAAGATACAGATGTAATAAATTCCGCAAAAAAAACTGCTGAAGAAATTATTTCAAACGGAAAACTCACTGGAAACCCCGAATATCTTGATTTAAAAAACGAATTACTTGAGAAATATTCAAAAAAACTCAGTTTATTCCCTGTCGGTTAACTGTTGAAAATTAACTGGTGAAAATATTGACAAACGCCCATAAATAATATATGTTATACTCATGAAAATTGCAGTATATCCGGGCAGTTTTGACCCTCCAACCAACGGCCATACCGAAATAATATTTCGCAGCAGTAAGATCTTCGATAAAGTTGTAATTGCCGTAACAGATAATACTAACAAGAAGTCTACCTTTACAGTTGAAGAACGCAAGCTTATGCTTGTTCAATCTATAAAAAAACTCAAAAACGTTGAAGTGGACATTTTTTCAGGGCTGCTTGTCGAATATGTAAAAAAAAAGAAAGCTACCGTAATTATAAGAGGACTCAGGGCAATAAGTGATTTTGAATATGAGGTCCAGCTTGCATTAATGAACCGCAGATTGAGCAAAAAAATTGAAACTATTTTTTTCATTCCCGATGAAAGTTATACCTTTTTATCCTCAAGCCTTGTAAAAGAAATTGCCGGACTGGGGGGTAAAATTGATAATTTAGTCCCTACAAATGTTGCTAAAAAAATCAAGGAGAAATTTAGTAAATAATCATGGCAAGACAAGAAGTAATACCTTTAAAAAAGTTAGGTGAAATGTTGGTTAACCTGGGGATACTAACCCCGGAACAACATAAAGAAGCTCTTGATATACAGAAACAATCAGGAGGCAAATTAGGCTATATCCTGGTGCAGCTTGGCTATGTAACCGAAGAAGTGCTTTTAGCCTTTCTGGGCAAACAAGCCGGCATGCAATTTATCTCTCTCTTTGAATTCGGTGAAATCTCTGAAGAAGCCTTGGAATCCGTGCCTGAAAGCATTATAAGGCATCAAACATTAATTCCTATTGAAAAAAAAGGTAAAATACTGACTATAGCAATGGCTGATCCATTCAATATTTTTGCGATAGATGATTTAAAAGTTATGACCGGTTATGATATACAGGTTGTGATTTCTTCTGAAAAAGAGATCAAGGATTCTATTGAAAAATATTATACGGTAAAGGGTTCTATGGAAAATGTCTTGAAAAACATCGAATCAACCATAACCATAGAAGAAGCAAACTTGGAAATTCTTAAAGAAAAAGAAGTTGAAACCGACAATATCACTCTTGAAGCGATGTCGGAAGAGGCCCCAGTTATTAAAATTGTAAATTTTATTTTGACAAGCGCAATCAAACAAAAAGCAAGCGATATACACATTGAACCTTATGAAAAAATCCTCCGAGTGCGTTTCAGAGTTGACGGAGTGCTTCACGAACAACAGGGCCCGCCGAAAAAAATGCAGAATGCTGTAATTTCGAGATTAAAAATTATGGCTAACCTGGATATAGCAGAACACCGCTTACCCCAGGACGGAAGGATAAAAATAAAGATTATGAACAAAGAAATATCCTTCCGTGTTTCCGTTTTGCCCATGATTAACGGAGAAAAAATAGCCATGCGTATTCTCGACGCAAGCGCGCTTTGCGTAGACCTTCATAAACTCGGGCTTGAACCGGAAACTCTTTCAATATTTGAAAAAAATATTCAATTGCCTTTTGGAATAAACCTTGTCATGGGTCCTACAGGAAGCGGAAAATCAACTACTCTGTATTCGGCTTTAACTACACTGAACCAGCCAGATATCAACATTTCGACTATAGAAGATCCGGTTGAATTTGTTATAGAAGGCATTAATCAGGTCCATGTGAGAGCTGATATAGGGCTCACCTTCGCCGCGGGTTTAAGGTCATTTTTAAGGCAAGACCCGAACATAATCCTAGTAGGAGAAATTCGTGACAAGGAAACAGCAGAAATCGCTATCAATGCAGCTTTAACTGGACACCTGGTTTTTGCCACTTTGCACACAAACGACGCTGCAAGCACTGTCACCAGGTTGTCAAATATGGGTGTTGAACCATTTTTAACAACATCAACAGTCGCAATGGTAATTGCACAGAGATTGTTGAGAACTATATGTAAAAATTGTAAAGAGCCTTACGAGGTTCCTGTTGAACATCTTATAGCATTGGGCGTAAAACCGGAACAATTCGGCGGTAAAAATACTGCTACCCTCTACAGGGGAAAAGGATGCAAAAATTGTTCAAGGGGTTATAAAGGCCGCTTAGGCTGTTATGAAGTAATGGAAATGAGTGATGAAATGAAAGAACTCATTTTAAATAAAGAGCCTACACACAAAGTTAAGCAGTTAGCCAGAAAAAATGGGATGTTAACACTGCGCGAGAGCGGACTGCGAAAACTTCTCGGCGGAGTAACAACTGTGGAAGAAGTTCTGAGGGTGACGACAGGTGACACGGACGTAGAAACAGTTTAAGGGGAGCACAAAATGTCAAGCGGAATTTTAAATATGCAGGATTTACTTTTGTTGATGGTGGAGAAAAATGCAAGCGATTTGCATTTGACCAACGGTATACCTCCGATGCTGAGAATAGACGGTGAACTGGTTCCCACAGAATATGAAAAATTAACACCGGATTTATGCCAGAGATTAATCTATTCGCTCCTGACTGACACTCAGAAAGAAAAATTTGAAGCAAACAATGAACTTGATTTGTCTTTCGGTATAAAAGGCGTCGGCAGGGTTAGAATGAACGTTTACCGCCAAAGAGGCACACTCGGAGCCGCTTTCCGCTCAATTCCAAACAAAATTCCTACTTTTGAAGAATTGGGCATTCCTGCTGTAGCCTATGAAGTTATGAAAATCCCTAAGGGGCTTATCCTGGTTACCGGCCCGACTGGAAGCGGTAAAACCACAACCCTGGCTTCAATGATAGATTTTTTAAACGAGCACAAACAATCGCATATTATGACAGTAGAAGACCCGATTGAATATATACACATTCACAAAAAATCAGTAGTCAATCAAAGAGAAGTTGGATCGGATACAAACTCGTTTTCAACAGCCCTAAAATATGTTTTAAGGCAGGATCCGGATATTATTCTTGTCGGCGAAATGAGAGACCTGGATACTATTCAAAGCGCAATCACAATTGCCGAAACGGGCCATTTAGTTTTTGCTACTTTACATACTACTGATGCCGCATCGTCAATAAACCGCATGGTTGATGTCTTTCCGCCGCACCAGCAATCTCAGGTGCGCTCCCAATTATCATTCACTCTGCAGACAGTTTTCTCGCAAACTCTCTTAGCCCACGCTTCTGGAACAGGCAGAGTCCTTGCTGCGGAAGTATTAATAGTAACCCCGGCAATACGTAATTTGATCCGAGACATGAAAACGGAACAGATATACCTTTCCATGCAAACCGGAGGCAAATTTGGAATGCAGACTATGAATATGGCTCTGGCTAACCTCTATTTGCGCAGACAAATAACATACCAGGAAGCGCTAATGCATACAACCGACTCGGAAGACTTAAAAAGATTGATACAAAAAGAAAATGTACCCGCACCAAAAATATAGCATTCGTTCACAGAGGGTTGTTTAATTTATGGGACAATTCAACTATAAAGTCAAGGCGCCTTCGGGCGGGATTTCGACTGGTTTACTTGAAGCCTCGGACCTGCGCATGGCTATGGAAAAATTGCATGCGCAAAAATTCATCGTTCTAGAAATCAATGAAGTAAAAAAAAGAGGCTTGACTTCATTGATGAATCTTCTTCCTTTTGGAAAAGGGGTGCCTGCAAAAGACTTGTGTCTTTTTTCCAGACAGCTCTCTACGTTAGTTTCATCCGGAGTCCCGATCGTGCAGGGTTTAAGCATTTTGGAGGAACAAGCAGAAAATAAAAATTTTAAAAAAGTCATAAGCAAAATCAGGGAGGATATTGAATCCGGTATTTCTATCGCAGATGCTATGAAAAAACATCCTGCAGCCTTTAGTGAGTTATACATTTCCATGGTAAAAGCCGGAGAAATCGGCGGTATTCTTGATATAATTCTGGACAGGCTTTCAAGTTATTTGGAATCGTCGGAAGAGTTAAAAGGCAAAATTAAAGGCGCTATGATGTACCCCATAGTCGTTGCTTGTATTGCCGTAGGCGCTTCTGCTTTTATGCTTATTGTAGTAATACCAAAATTTTCAGCGATTTTTGGGGAAATGGGCGTGAAATTACCCTTGCCGACCAGAGTATTGTTAGCACTGAGTAGTTTTCTTCAGAAATATCTAATGATTCTCATCCTATTTGGCATTGGCGGATTTATAGGCTTTAAACAAGGGATTAAACGTTCAAGGAATTTCGCGTTAAAGGTGGATAATCTTAAAATTAATATTCCTGTTTTTGGCATAATGATCAGAAAAATGAGTATAGCAAAATTTACCAGTACTCTCGGCACATTAGTTAAATCGGGAGTACCTATTCTGCAGGCGCTTGAAACCGTAGCAAAAACCAGCGGAAATCTGGTTATTGAGAATGCTCTCCTAAGCGCAAAAGAAGCTATCCGCGAAGGTGAAAGGATTACCGAACCCTTAAAACGAAGCAAAATATTCCCGCCCATGGTCATCCAAATGATTTCTGTAGGAGAAGAAACCGGAACACTGGATATGATGTTGACAAAAATTGCAAGTTTTTACGACAGAGAGGTTGACGATGCCGTTAAAGGGATGACAAGCATGATAGAACCTTTGATTATTGTCTTTATGGGTGGAGTAATTGGCGGGATGGTGCTCGCGATGTTTCTTCCCATGCTCGAGTTAACATCTCAAATGAGTAAAGGTTAATTTAAAAATGATATTTTTAAAATCAACCTGTCAAGCCATCTAAAAAGGTAACTTTAGTAGGTGCATGTCGCGCCATCTAAAATGTAACTTTGGGATTAGTAAATTTAGCATTGGTATTTGGTGTTTTTGTAACTACTTTTAATCCCGGGAAATACTTAGATAATTCTGTTAAAGTATCTTTTTCTATTTGAGTTAATTTAACTGTTTTGTTGTTTGAAAGGTTAATGGTGAAATTAGAATTAGCAACGCGTTTATGATTAGCCATTTTCCCAATGCGTGTTAATTTTTTATCAATAGTTTGTGATAGTTGGAAAGGGTTCAATGAGTTGCGTAGGTTAACCAGGTCTTTGATTTTTTGTGTATTGGCAAGTTCCGAAGCCAAAAGGCGTGCCAGAGGTGTTTTGGGTTCGTCATACTTACGTATAAGTTTTGAACCAATACGTTTACACTGAATAAGTTTAACAGAAGGCATGAAGAGGTTCATAAATAGCCTTAGTTCGTTTCTGTAAAGGTCATTCATAGCATCAACAGCTTTTTGGGTATCAAATCTGTCCCAGCCAATAAGCCTTCTTACATGAGTCCAGTT